>NZ_VRUT01000284.1:0-2912 GCF_008039465.1 Methylobacterium sp. WL120
CGCCCGAGCCGATCTGGCTGCTGCAGGCGGCGACGGCCACCTCCGCCCGGCCGGCGAGGCGGCGCGCCACCTCCGGCGCAAGGCGGCGCGCCTGCGCGTCGATCGCCTCGGCTTTCCGGGTCAGCAGCCGCAGAGTCGGCAAGCGCTCGGCGAGCCGTTCGGGGTTCAGGTAGAGCCGCAGCGTCGCTTCGAGCGCGGCGTAGGTCATCTTGTCGACGCGCAGCGCCCGCTTGAGCGGGCTCCTGCGGATCTTCCGCAACAGGTCCGTCCGCCCGGCGACGATCCCGCACTGGACCGCACCGAGGAGCTTGTCGCCGCTGAAGGTGACGAGGTCGGCATGCGCCAGCGCTGCCCGCACGGTCGGCTCCGGCGGCAGGCCGTGGGCGGCGAGATCCACCAGGCTGCCGCTGCCGAGATCGACGGCCAGCGGCACGCCGCGGGCGCGGCAGAGCGCGCCGAGTTCGTCGTCCCGGGCCTGCGCCGTGAACCCGCGGATCTCGTAGTTGCTCGGGTGCACCCGCATCACCAGGCCGGTTCGCGGGCCAAGCGCCTCGTCGAAGTCGTGCAGGTGCGTACGGTTGGTGGTGCCGACCTCGCGCAGGCGGCAGCCGGCCCGCGCCATCACGTCGGGGACGCGGAACGAACCGCCGATCTCCACCAGTTCGCCGCGGGAGACCACCACCTCCTTGCGCATCGCCAGGGCGTTGAGGACGAGGAAGACGGCGGCCGCGTTGTTGTTGACGACGATCGCCGCCTCGGCCCCGGTCAGCCGGCAGATCAGCGCCTCGACGTGGTCGTCGCGCTCGCCGCGCTCGCCGGTGGCGAGGTCGAATTCGAGGTTGGCAGCCCCGGTCATCACTGCGGACACCGCTTCGGCCGCCTCCGGCGGCAGCAGGGCGCGGCCGAGGTTGGTGTGCAGCACCGTGCCGGTGAGGTTGAAGACCGGGCGCAGCGAAGCGCGCGACAGCGCAGACAGGCGCCCCTCGACGGCGGCGAGGATCGCGGCCTCGTCCGGGACGCCCTCGGCGCGGGCGCGGATCGCCGCCAAGTCTTCGCGGACGGCGTCTCGGACAGCGGTCCGCCCGAAGGTCTCGATCAGACTGGCAGCAACCTGGTGCCCGAGGAGCCGCTCGACGGAGGGCGGACGCGCGCCCTGGATCTGGTCGCGCGGACGGGGAACGGACGCGAGTGAACTCATGGGCGAAGAGATAGCAGGTCGGACCGCGCCATCCAGTCCCATGTCGGGCTCCGCCCGAATGCCGATCTCGGGAGAGCATGCTTGGCAACACGCGCGAAGGCGGGCAGGAAGGTCGCCGATGGACGCGTATCACAGCCTGCTCACCCGCATCCTCGATGAGGGCTGCGCCAAGGAAGACCGCACCGGCACGGGCACCCTCTCGGTGTTCGGGCATCAGATGCGATTCGATCTCGATCGTGGCTTTCCGCTGGTCACGACGAAGCAGCTGCACCTGCGCTCGATCGTCCACGAGCTGCTGTGGTTCCTGGCCGGGGACACCAACGTCGCCGCGCTGCGCGCCAACGGGGTGACGATCTGGGACGAGTGGGCCGACGCGGACGGCGACCTCGGCCCGGTCTACGGCAAGCAGTGGCGCTCCTGGGAGAAGCCCGGCGGCGGCACCGTCGACCAGATCGCCTGGGTCGTCGAGGAGATCCGCCGCAACCCCGATTCGCGCCGCCTCGTCGTCTCGGCCTGGAATCCGGCCGACCTCGACCGGATGGCGCTGGCGCCCTGCCACTGCCTGTTCCAGTTCTACGTCGCGGACGGGCGGCTCTCGTGCCAGCTCTACCAGCGCTCGGCCGACGCCTTCCTCGGCGTGCCGTTCAACATCGCGAGCTACGCGCTCCTCACCGCGATGATCGCGCAGGTGACGGGGCTCCGGCCCGGCGACTTCGTCCACAGCTTCGGTGACGCGCACCTCTACCGAAACCACCTCGACCAGGCGCGCCTCCAACTCGCCCGCGCGCCGCGCCCGCTGCCGACGCTCCGCCTCAACCCCGAGATCCGCGACCTGTTCGCCTTCCGCTACGAGGACATCGCGATCGAGGGCTACGACCCCCATCCCGCGATCCGCGCACCGGTGGCCGTCTGATGCCCGCTTCGACCGCCGGCGCGCGGCTGCGGATCACCCTCGTCGTGGCGTTGGCCGAGAACGGCATCATCGGCAGGGACAACGGGCTCGCGTGGCACCTGCGCGGGGACCTCAAGCGGTTCAAGGCCGTCACCATGGGCAAGCCGATGCTGATGGGCCGCAAGACCTACGCCTCGATCGGCCGCCCGCTGCCCGGGCGGCGCACGCTGGTGCTGACCCGCGACCGCGGCTTCGCGGCCGAGGGCGTCGAGACGGTCCACGATTGGGCGCAGGCGCTGGCGGCGGCCTCGGCCGAGGAACTGATGGTGGTCGGCGGCGCCGAGATCTACCGGCTCGCGCTGCCCCACGCCGACGCGCTGCGGCTGACCGAGGTGGCGGCGAGTCCCGAGGGCGACGTGCGCTTCCCGGACTTCGACCGGAGCGTGTTTCGCGAGACCTTCCGCGAGGCCCATCCGGCCGGCCCGCACGACGAGCACGCCTACACGTTCGTGGACCTCGAACGCATCCCGTGAAAACCACGATTTCGCACGGATGTGCAGGGGCGTCGGGTCGCGGTTGCCAAAGGGGGCGGCGATGCCCACCTGCCTGCCTTGACAGCAGGCGACGGTCCCTCGCAGGTGCGTAGGCCTCCGCTCGTTCCGGTGGCTGCCTCATCCGGGCAGGTTTGGACACGGTCGCGGGCCGCGTGGGCGGTTCGAACCGTTGGCGCGCGGGCGACCCCGCAGCAGGCAGGAGAAGACGGCTAGCATGCCTTGGAGCAATCAGAGCGGCGGCGGTGGCGGCGGGGGAGGTCCCTGGGGT
>NZ_VRUT01000285.1:0-2882 GCF_008039465.1 Methylobacterium sp. WL120
GATAGGCCCGGGGGCGTGCGGGCGCGGCGGGGGCGTCGAGCACCTCGCCCGCCTCCAGCCCGTAGAGCTGGCGGGCGACGTCCTCGGTGAGGTCGGCAGGTGCGCCGTCGAACACGAGGCGGCCGTCGGCGAGGCCGACGAGGCGGTCGCAGTAGCTGCGGGCTAGGTCGAGGGAGTGAAGGTTGCACAGCACGGTGATGCCGTGGCGCCGGTTGGCCTCCGCGAGGGCATCCATGACGATGCGGGTGTTGCGCGGATCGAGGGACGCCACGGGCTCGTCGGCCAGGATCAGGTCGGGAGCCTGCATCATCGCCCGCGCGATGGCGACGCGCTGCTGCTGGCCGCCGGAGAGCTGGTCGGCCCGGTGGGCGGCGAAGTCCCCCATGCCGAATTCGTCGAGGGCGGCCAGCGCAAGGGCGCGCTCGCGCTCCGACCAGAGCTTGAGGAGGGAGCGGTGCCGGGGCACCTCGGAGAGCCGTCCCATCAGGACGTTGCTCAGCACGTCGAGGCGGCCAACGAGGTGGAACTGCTGGAAGATCATCGCGCAGCGCGCCCGCCAGCGCCGGAGGTCGCGGCCATGCAGGGCGGTGATGTCGAGGCCGTCGAACAGGATGCGCCCGCCCGTCGGCTCGGCGAGGCGGTTGACCATCCGTAGGAGGGTCGACTTGCCCGCGCCCGAGCGCCCGATCACGCCGACGAAGCGGCCGCGCGGGATGGCGAGGGAAATCCCGTCCACCGCGCGACGGTCGCCGTATCGACGGCTCAGATCTTCGAGGATCAGCATGCTGTTTCCCGGCGATTCATGTTGAACGCCGGTAGAGCCGTCGTGCGTGACAGTTAAATGATAGTTGTTCGGCTAACCAATAAATGGACTTATTGTGCTATGGCTTCGTAGCGTTCCAGGAATGCCTCGATCGCGAGAGCGCGGAAGTCCGGCACGGCCCGGCACAGGCGGTCGTGGTCCCAGTCCCACCAGGCGAGGGCCAACAGGCGCTCGGCCACCGCCTCCGGGAAACGGCGCCGCACGACGCAGCCCGGATTGCCGACCACGATGGTGTAGGGCGCCACGTCCCGGGTCAGGATCGTGCCCGCGCCCACGACCGACCCGGTGCCGATGGTCCGCCCGGGCAGGATCACGGCCCCGTGCCCGATCCAGACGTCGTGGCCGATGGTGACGGACAGGGCACGGCGCCGGGCGAAGAAGGCCGGCTCGTCTGCCGCCTCTCCCGGCCAGTAGGCGCTGGCCCGATAGGTGAAGTGCGCCTGCGAGGCCCGCTCCATCGGGTGGTTGCCCGGATTGATCCGTACGTGTGAGGCGATTGAGCAGAACTTGCCGATGGCGGTATAGTTCGCCTGCCCGTCCTCGACGATGTACGAATAGTCGTCGAGGCTAGTCTCGCTCAGGCGCGTGCGCGCGCCGACCTCGGTGTAGCGGCCGAGGCGGCAATCCCAGAGATCGGCCGTGGGGTGGACGGCCGGTTCGAGGCCGAGGCGGTCGGAGGCCATAGCGGGGTCCTGTCAGGCGGCGAAGGGCAGGCGGCGCAGGAGGCGAAACGGCGCCGCGCCGTCTCGAACGACCACGCTCACGGCATCGATCACGAGGTCGGGCAGGCCAGCGCCGGCCTCGGCCAGCAGAGGTAGGGCCATCGACAGGTCTTCCGGCTCGAGGGGGCCGGTGAGCGTCATGTGAAAGCGGAAGGCCTCGAACACGTGCGGGTAGCCCCAGCGCTCCAGCAGCGCCCGGCCGCGGGGGTCCAGGCGCTCGGGGCGACGGCGGGCGCGCTCGTCCTCGGTGAGGGGCGCGCGCAGGGGATCGAGCGCGGCGACGCATTCGGCTGCGAGGAGGCCGAGGGCGGAGGGCGGCGCCTCCGGCACCAGGGCGGCGAAATTCCCCAGGTCGGCGACCCGCATAGGGCCGACGGGCAGCGGGAGCTTGGGCGCCGCCAGCGCCGCGGCCGCCGCGAGGAGATCCGCTTCGGTGGCGCCCGGGGCGAGGCGCATCGGCGCCTTCAGGGTGGCGTGGAACCCGTAGACGCGCTGCTCCGCAGTGTTGGCGGCGAGGATTGCCCGCAGCGCATCGGGGCCGGGCGCTGGGCCGAGGCCGAGGATCGCGTCGCCGAAGGCGGCGAGGGCCGAGCCGGGGGCGGGGGTGAAGTAAAGCGCGTATCGGGCAACTCGATCCAAATGAACTTCTCCTTGGCTGCGCCGTGCAGGCTGAAGCGACTCTTAATACCAAGCCCCGTTGAACGTGATTCACGCGAGGTAGCATCGCGATCCAGGTCGTGATTCTCTTTTCAGGTTTGGAGCCTGAGGAGGATGTGATGGCTGCTCCGGTGCCACTGCGATCGGATTATGATGCCGAAGGTTTGCGCGCTCTGGCCAAGGGTTCGCGCAATCCGGCCCAGACCCGCCGCCTGTTGGCGCTGTCGGTGATCTCGGCGGGCGGCTCGCGCTCGGAGGCGGCCGAGATCGGCGGGGTCGGGTTGCAGACGGTGCGTGACTGGGTGTTGGCCTTCAACGCGGCTGGTCCGGACGGGCTGATCGACGGCAAGGCGCCTGGTGCCCGTCCGCGCCTGAACGCCGGGCAGCGCGATGTCCTGAAGGCCCTAATCGAACAAGGGCCGACGCCCGCCGCTCACGGCGTAGTGCGCTGGCGCTTGTGCGATCTGGCGCAGATCCTGGCCGAGGATCAGGGCGTGTCGATCTCCGAGCAGACCTTGAGCCGGGTCTTGCGGGCGATGGGCTTCGCCAAGCTCTCAGCCCGTCCGCGCCATCACGCCCAGGACCCGGATGCCGCAGCTGTTTTTAAAAAAGCTTTCCCCACCGTCTGGCGCAGATCGGGCAGGCTGTCGGCGGCAAACCCGTAGAGGTCTGGTTCTGCG
>NZ_VRUT01000286.1:0-2871 GCF_008039465.1 Methylobacterium sp. WL120
CCCCGATCCGGCCCGAGCGACACGTGCCTGACTCCATCGCGACCTTGCGCCTGAAGCTGGCACAAACACTCGCGCGAACCCTGCAACGATGTCCCTGCTGCCAACAAAGATTTATGACACAGTAGTACTAGAGCATTTTCTTCACGCGAGCCGGCATCCACCTCGCTTGAAAATGCTTTAGCGGGGGCGGCGCCGGCCCGTCGAGGGTCAGGCGAACAGGGCGTCGATGTCGTCCTGGGCGGTGGCAGGGCCGTTCGGCTGCGGGCCGTTCAGGAGCAGGCGCTGTGCGCGCTCGTTGCGCTCGGCCTCGGCCGGATCCTGGCCGGCCGCGTCCCGTGCCCGCACGGCGCTGGAGAAGCGCGCGAGCCGCACCTCGAACTGCTGCAGGGCGGCGACGACCTTGCCGATGCGCTGGCCGGTGATGTCCTGGAAGGCGCAGGCCTCGAAGATCGTGCCGATGCCGCTTTCGACCGCGTCGCGGTAGCCGGGTCCGTCCGGCAACGCCAGCATCGACTCGGCCGCCTCCATGATGGAGTTGGTGGCGCCGGCAGTCGCGGCCAGGACGTTGCCGAGCTCCTCGTGCGCCATCGGGATGCGGTCGTGCGTCAGCTCGTTGGCGCGCAAGGCCGCGATCTCGTCGCGCACGTGGGCAATGTAGTCCGCGATCTCCATCAACTCGGTGACCATCGTCGCCGGGTTGATCGTCGCGCCGAGCGGTCTTTGCACACCCATCGTCAGCACTCCTCCGCGTGTCGGCCCCGAGTGGCCGCTCAGGCGCCGCAGACCGCTTCGATCTTGCTCTTCAAGGTGGCGGCGTTGAACGGCTTGACGATGTAGTTGTTCACGCCGGCCTTCTTGGCGGCGATGACGTTCTCGGTCTTCGACTCCGCGGTGACCATGATGAACGGCGTGGTGCGCAGGCCCTCGTCGGCGCGGACGTGGCGGAGCAGCTCGTAGCCGGTCATCGGCTCCATGTTCCAGTCGGAGATGACCAGGCCGTACTTGCGGCCCTTGAGGCGCGCCAGGGCGGCCGTGCCGTCGGAGGCGTCGTCGACCTCCTCGAAGCCGAGCTGCTTCAGGAGGTTGCGGATGATGCGGACCATCGTCTGGTAGTCGTCGACGACCAGGATCGGCATGCTGAGGTCGAGGGCCATGGTGAAACTGCTCCGGTGTCTCCGAATCGCCGGCTCGGGTCGGCGTCGGTCACGCATTGTCGAAAGGCGCCGCCGCCGGCCGCACCTCATGGGTCCAAACCTAAGCCGGTTTGCCTTGCGAAGCGGTTAATCACGCGCCGGTCCGGCGCCGCCCGGGGCGGCGACGCCCGAATACTGATGTGCGGGACACGAATGCCGTCCGAGCCCAAACGGCACCGCGTCGCCCCGCCCGTTCCCTCGCGATGAGCCGGCGCGGCCTTTACCGATGCGTCCCAACGCAGGATGACGGCCCCGCAGGCGGGCACGGCGCCCGACGGGAACGCCCGCGGGGGAGGCTCGGCCGCCGCGCGAAACAGGATCAGCACGCGATGCTCAAGGTCGTCATCAGCGAGTTCATGGACGAGGCCGCGATCCGGGCGGAGCTCGCCGGGTTCGAGACGCTCTACGATCCGACCCTCGTCGACCGGCCCGACGCCCTGCGCGCGGCGCTCCAAGAGGCGGCGGGGCTGATCGTCCGCAACCGCACGCAGGTGCGCGGCGACCTGCTGGCAGCGGCTCCCGACCTCAAGGTGGTGGGCCGCCTCGGCGTCGGCCTCGACAACATCGACCTGCCGGCCTGCGCAGCCCGCGGTATCGCGGTCCATCCCGCGACCGGCGCCAACGACGGCGCGGTGGCCGAGTACGTGATCGGCACGGCCCTGCTGCTGCTGCGCGGCGCCTACGGTGCCAGCGCGCAGGTGGCGGCGGGGGCGTGGCCGCGCAACGCGTCGATGGGGCGCGAGATCGCCAGCAAGCGCCTCGGCCTCGTCGGCTTCGGTGCCATCGCCCGCGAGACCGCCCGGCGCGCCGCGGCGCTCGACATGGCGGTCTCGGCCTTCGACCCGTACCTGACGCCTGAGGACACCGCGTGGCGCCCGGCCCACGGCTCGGTGGCGCGTGCCGAGCTCGACGCGCTGATCGCATCGAGCGACGTGCTCTCCCTGCACGTGCCGCTCACCGAGGCGACGCGGGGGATGATCGGCTCCGACGCGATCACCCGAATGCCGCCGGGCGCGATCCTGATCAACGCCGCCCGCGGGGGCGTGGTGGACGAGCGCGCAGTCGTCGATGCGCTCCGGTCGGGCCATCTCGGCGGGGCGGCGCTGGACGTGTTCGCGGAGGAGCCGCTGGATGCTATGGGCGGGGCACTGTTCGCCGACGTGCCGAACCTGATCCTGACGCCGCACATCGCGGGCGTGACGCAGGAATCGAACGTGCGCGTCTCCGCCGTCACGGCCCGCGCCGTGCGGCGAAGCCTGGAGGGCTGAACCTCGCCGTGCCGCGCTGGCACCGTCGCGTAACGAATTCGTCTGTCCGCGCAGCGCGTCGCGACAAGAACCCTTGCGGAACACTTGACGAACGTTTAACGTGTTCGTGTTTTGTTTCTGCGGCTTCACCTTCGTGCGGCCGCACTTTCTCGCGAGCTCGCCAATGCTGACCCGTAAACAGCTGGATCTCCTGCGATTCATTGATGAGCGGATGCGCGAGGACGGCGTCCCGCCCTCGTTCGACGAGATGAAGGACGCCCTCGACCTCAAGTCGAAATCGGGCATCCATCGGCTGATCACCGCCCTCGAGGAGCGCGGCTTCCTGCGCCGGCTTCCCAACCGCGCCCGGGCGATCGAGGTCCTGCGGATGCCCGACGGCGCCGGCCGCATGGCGGCGCCCGCCCCGGCGG
>NZ_VRUT01000287.1:0-2819 GCF_008039465.1 Methylobacterium sp. WL120
GCCATGGCCGCCACCGAAGCCGCCGCCGCCCCGGCCGCCGAAGCCGCGGGCGTCGACGGTCGCGGGAAGCATGGCGAGCGCGCCGGCCATCAAGGCAGACGCTAAGACAATCCGTTTCATCAGTTTCTCACGCGTTCGAGATGTCGTCGTCAGTGGCACAACGCGTGAGGGAGCAAATCGTACCGCGCGATCCGAGACCCGCGTCGAAACATCCGCATATTGAGACGAAGATCAGAAGAACGCCTGCAGCCCGGTCTGCGCGCGCCCGAGGATCAGGGCGTGGACGTCGTGGGTGCCCTCGTAGGTGTTCACCGTCTCGAGGTTCTGGGCGTGACGCATCACGTGGTACTCGCCCATGATGCCGTTGCCGCCGTGCATGTCCCGGGCGGTGCGGGCGATGTCGAGCGCCTTGCCGCAATTGTTGCGCTTGATCAGCGAGATCATCTCCGGCGCCATCTTTCCCTCGTCCATCAGGCGGCCGACGCGCAAGGATGCCTGCAATCCGAGCGTGATCTCGGTCTGCATGTCGGCGAGCTTCTTCTGGATGAGCTGCGTCTGCGCCAGCGGCCGGCCGAACTGCTTGCGCTCCAGGGTGTAGGAGCGCGCCCGGTGCCAGCAATCCTCTGCGGCGCCCATCACGCCCCAGGAGATGCCGTAGCGCGCCCGGTTCAGGCAGCCGAACGGGCCCTTGAGGCCGGAGACGTTGGGGAGCAGCGCGTCCTCGCCGACCTCGACGCCCTCCATCACGATCTCGCCCGTGGTCGAGGCCCGAAGCGACAACTTGCCCTTCAGCGTCGGAGCCGACAGCCCTTTCATGCCCTTTTCCAGGATGAAGCCGCGGATCGCGCCGTCATGCGCGTCGGACTTCGCCCAGACCACGAACACGTCGGCGAAGGGCGCGTTCGAGATCCACATCTTGGCCCCCGACAGGCGGTAGCCGCCGTCGATCTTCTCGGCCTTGGTCTTCATGCCGCCCGGATCGGAGCCGGCATCGGGTTCGGTGAGACCGAAGCAGCCGATGAATTCGCCGGATGCGAGCTTCGGCAGGAACTTCTGCCGCTGCTCCTCGGAGCCGTAGGCGTGGATCGGGTACATCACCAGGGACGACTGCACGCTCATCATCGAGCGATAGCCGGAATCGACCCGCTCGACCGCCCGCGCCACGAGGCCGTAGGCGACGTAGCCGGCGCCAGCGCAGCCGTACTCCTCGGGGATCGTCACGCCCAGCAGCCCGAGTGCGCCCATCTGGCGGAACAGATCGGGGTCGGTCTTCTCCTGGGCGTAGGCGTCCACCACGCCGGGCAGCAGCCGCTCCTGGGCGAAGTCCTGCGCCACGTCGCGGATCGCGCGCTCGTCTTCGGTGAGCTGGTCCTCGAGCAGGAACGGGTCGTCCCAGACGAAGGCGGCCGACGCCTTGGCCAGGGGGCCGGCGCTTCCGGCGGGCGCGCGCATCGGTGCGTTCATGGTCGATCCCTCTCCGAAACGGTCTCGGCCGGTTCGGCGATTCGCCGGCCGTTGCGCCGCAAGATAGCCGGATGGGCCGCGACTTCCACCGCGCCCGCCGCGGGGAAGGGTCAGGCCCGCGCCGCTGTCACGCCCGGCCGAGCAGCGTCAGCCACGCGATGGTGGTGAAGGGGGCGAGCAGGGTCGAGACCAGGAGCGAGGCCGCGATCAGGCCGGTTTCCGTCCGGTAGCGCATGGCGAGCAGGTAGGCGTTGATGCCGACCGGCATCGCCGCGAACAGCGTCGCGACGCCGGCATAGGCCGGCGGCATCGCAAACAGCTTCGTCGCGAGCAGCCACACGATCAGCGGGTGGACGACGAGCTTCAACAGCGCGATCACCACCGCACCGGGCAGGTCGAACAGCACGCGGTAGCGCCGCAGGCCGGCGCCCAGCGCGATCAGCGCGCAGGTCGAGGCCGTGGCCGCGAACATGTCGATCAGCGCCTTGGGGATGCCGGACGGGACGATGCCGCCCTGCTTCAGCGCCATGCCGATCAGCAACGCCACGAAGATCGGGTTGCGGATCAGCACGAGGCCGAGGCCGCGCAGGCGCTGCCAGAGCGAGCGCCCGGCCTCCGCCTCGATCAGGAAGGTGGCGCAGCCCATCATCAGCGGCAGGTGGACGGCGAGCAGTAGGAAGAGCGGGAACGCCCCCTCCTCGCCGTAAGCCTGGAGGATGGTCGGCACGCCGACGAAGATGGTGTTCGACTGGCTGGCGGCGAAGCCGTGCAGGATCGCGCCCTGCCGCTCGATGCCCGCGCGCCGCCGCGCGATCAGCGACCCGGCGAGCCAGGACATGCCGGCGCCGCCGAAATAGGAGATCCAGTAGCCCCAGGAGATCTCGCCATCGAGGCCCGGCCGGGTCAGCGTCGCGATGATCAGCGACGGCACGGCGATGGCGAAGACGTATTCCGACAGCCCCTCGCTCACCTTGTCGGAGAGCAGGCCGGCCAGCGCCGCGCCCCAGCCGATCAGGATGATCCCGAAGATCGGGACGATGATCATCACGGCGTTCACGGGATGGCGGACCGGCTGGCGTTCGAGGAGGGCTTGCGCATAGCACGCCCGCTGCGGCCTTCACGTTGCGTCGGGCGCATGGCCGGAGCGAAGCGGCGCGCCGGCTAGAGCATTTTCAAGCGAGGTGGATGCCGGCTCGTGTGAAGAGAATGCGACCACACAGCAGGTTAGTACTACTGTGTCATAAATCTTTGTTGGCAGCAGGGACATCGTTGCAGGGTTCGCGCGAGTGTTTGTGCCAGCTTCAGGCGCAAGGTCGCGATGGAGTCAGGCACGTGTCGCTCGGGCCGGATCGGGG
>NZ_VRUT01000288.1:0-2795 GCF_008039465.1 Methylobacterium sp. WL120
GGGTTGGGGCCGGGCGCGGCGCAGGTCCGCCGGAAGGCCTCGAACGCGGCCCGCGTCTCGTCTGCCTGCCAGCCGGGCAGGGCGGCAAGCTCCACCGGCTCCAGCACGGCGTTGCCGACGCGCAGCGGCTCGGCGGTGGCCGGGGCGATCCCTGAAACGAGAGCGACCGCAGCGCGGAACGCTGCGGTCGGGCGGGGGAGGCGTCGGAGTGCCATAGGTCGGGAACGATCGGTTGCGTGGACGGCCTCAGGCGCCCGCCTCGGTGGCGACGAGCTGCCAGTTCGGGTCGCGGGTGCCGAGCGTGCGGGCGAAGGTCCAGACGTCGGGCACCTCGACCACTGCCTCGGCGCTGCCGTCCACCACGACGCTGTCGGCGTTGCGGGTGGCGGTGATGAGGTTCGAGAGGAACCGCACCGTCACCTGCGCGACGCGGTTCTTCACGTCGACGGCGACGATCTCGGCCTTGTCGATCGAGACGAAGGTGGTCTCCACCGTCTGGCGGTTCTTCTCGCGCTCGGCGATGGCGCGCTCGAACGCGTCGCCGACCTCGCGGGAGAGCAAGGACTTCAGGGTCTTCCGGTCGCCCTTGGCGAAGGCGATCATGATCGCCTCGTAGGCGCCCTTGGCCCCTTCGAGGAAGGCGCGCGGCTCGAAGCCGGGCTCGGCCTGGACGATCGCTTCCAGGCCGCGGGCCACCGCCGAGCCCGGCTCGGCGATGCCGCGCCAGTCGCGCACCTGGGTCTCGGCGTTGCGCTCGGGGAGCGCCCGGTCGGCGCCCGGCAGGCGCACGACGTTGTCGCCCTCGCTGCGGCCGGGCTGGGGCTCGGTGCGGCTGCGGTCCACCGGCTTGAACGGCGCGCGCTCGGTGCCGGTCTTCTGCCCGAGGACCGAGCGCAGCCGCCAGATCACGAAGACGGCGAGCGCCAGGAAGATGATCGTCGTCACGTCGAAGCTGTCCTGCATCACCGATCCGATGGTGGCCGCCGTGGAGCCCGGACCGCGGCCGCAGCCTTGGCCCGTGCGCGCGGCTGACGGGAAATCCGAGAGGGGTCGCACGCGAGTCCGGTCATGCCGCACGAATCCGCCGCGGGCGTGGCCGGCCTCGCGGAGAACGCGCCGCGTCCCCCTTTGCATAGGGGGCAATGGGCATATGGGGCAATGCGCCGGCCGGTTCCAGGCGGCATCGCGGGGGATCGCACCGGCCGCGTCGTCGCGCCGGGCCGGGCCGGGGCCTCACCGGACGGCGACCGTCTACGGAGACCCCGCGCTGCATCCGCGGCTGCCGGCGCCTCGCTTGTCCACCGGGGGCGGGCATGTTAGCCGCCGGGCCTCTGCTGAACGACCGCGCGACCACACGGGCAAGGCGGTCACCCCTAGCCATCGGCCCGCGGCCGGTGTTCGATCTTTCGAGAAGGATGACCCGCCATGGCCGATTCCCCCGCACCGAACGGCAACGGTCAGGCCGACGAGGCCCCCGCGATCAACGCGCTCGCGCAGTACACCAAGGACCTGTCCTTCGAGAACCCGAACGCCCCGCGCTCGCTCCAGCCCCAGGACGGCCAGGGCCCGCAGATCAGCATCCAGGTCAACGTCAACGCGCAGCAGCTCGCCGAGGCCGACTTCGAGGTCGAGTTGACGCTGGAGGGCGACGCCAAGATCAACGGCGACGTGCTGTTCGCCTTCGACCTGAAGTATGCCGGCGTGTTCCGCATGCGCAACATCCCGCAGGACCAGGTCCACCCGGCGGTGATGATCGAGTGCCCGCGCCTGCTGTTCCCGTTCGCCCGCCAGATCGTGGCCGAGGCGGTGCGCAACGGCGGCTTCCCGCCGCTCTACATCGACCCGATCGACTTCGTCGGCCTCTACCGCCAGAAGGCGATGGAAGCGCAGGGCGGCGCCGAGGCGACCGGCCCGCTCGCCTCCTGATTTCGATTCCACTCGGGGGCTTAAGCCCCCGCCCCGACGACAGCCCGGCCGTTCGCGCGGCCGGGCTGTTTCGTTTTCACGGTAAACGCCGCATCCTGCGCGGACCGACAAACGAGCCGGACGACGATCGATGACGACCGAGTGCGAGGAACCGCTGTCGCTGGACGACCTGATCACCTCGGATCCCGGCATCCTGGGTGGGCGCCGCGTCTTCCGGCGGACGCGCGTCCCGGTCGAGGTTGTGTTCGAGAACCTGGCGGACGGGTTGTCGATCGAGGACATCCTCGAGGACTATCCGACGCTGGACCGTGGCGACGTCGTGCAAGTCCTGCAACTCGCATCGGCCGGTCTGGCGGCGCCGAAGGCCGCATGAAGGTCGTGCTGGACGAGGGCGTGCCGCGGAGCTTGGCCGGCGCGCTCCGTGCCCTCGGTCTCGACGCCGCCGCGTTCGATCCGACCTGGATCGGCCTGCGGAACGGCGTGCTCCTTCGCCGCGTGGAGGCGGCGGGCTATTCGGTGCTGCTCACCAACGACAAGAACATGGCCTTCCAACAGAGCCTGAAGGGCGCTGCCGTCGCCGTCGTCGCCCTGCCGTTGAACCGCAGAGGCGTCGTGCTGGCACGGGCCGCCGACATCGCCGAGACGATCCGCCGGGCCTCCCCGGGGCGGCACCTTCTGATGAACCTCGACGGCACGCGCACGGTGCGCGGCTTCGAAGGCGACACCCTCGTCGTGGCCGACCTGCCGCCGGTTCCGACCTTCAAGGGATGAGCCCTCAGCGCGCCGCGCCGCGATAGGCAGCCGCCAGCGTCCGCAAGGCCGCGGCGGCGCGCGGGTCCGGCGCCCGCGCGTGCAGCACGATCCGGGTG
>NZ_VRUT01000289.1:0-2771 GCF_008039465.1 Methylobacterium sp. WL120
TTTTTTTTTATTTTTCCGGGTACCACGTTTTCTTACATTTTTTGGGTGGTGGGTTGGTTATTTTGTGTATATGAGACTGGCGTCTACACTGGGTCGCGGCGGGGTTGGGGCCGATCTTCGAGATCGCGGCCGCGCGCCGGGCGACGACCGCCTCCAAGGCGGCGGCGGTCTCCGATTCGGAGAGCAACGGGATCGGGACCGCCTGCGCCCCGGCGACGCTTTTGGGCGCGCCAGCGACCAGCCAGCCGAGCTGCGGCATCCCAGCCGCGAGATGCGCGAGCGCCCGCAGGAAGTTGGGCTCGGCGACCGCCCCGATATCGGTGAGAACGATGGCGACGGGACCGGAAACATCCCTGGCATCAAGGCCTTCGGCCAGGATCTCCGTGAGACGCGCGAAGGTGGTCTCGGGCGTGCAGCGCAGGCCGAGCACGCGGGTCCGGCGCGCCAGCGCGTCGGCGACGGCGGCGGCGATCGCGGTGCTGCCGCTGCCCGACGGGCCGGACAGGCACACCGGCTGCCGCGCTTCGGTCACCAGGACCCGAATCCGCCAGACGAGCGCATCGCGGCCGACGAGCCCGGACGCGTGGCGGGCTTCGGCGTCGCGCGGGCGGATCGTGCCGGAGCGGTTCGGCCGGATGAGGTCTCGGGCTGTCGCGAGCATCAGGGAGCGTTCCGATTCGGGCCGCCGGCGGCGGTCCCGAACCAGAGTGGCGGCAGAGGGTGAAGGTGATATTAACCCTGGGTTGTATTTAGCGCACCGGTTCCCGCGCTCATGGGCCAGGTCAGCCCGCGATGCCGGTCAGCCATTTCAGGGTGATCAGGGTGCCGGTCACCGTGAGCGCGCCGCCGATCCGCGTGGCGATCTGGGCGAACGGCATCAGCGCCATCCGGTTGGAGGCCGTGAGGATCGCCACGTCGCCGGTGCCGCCCTGCCCCGAATGGCAGGCGTTCACGATCGCGGTCTCGATCGGGTACATCCCGAGCAGGCGCCCGACGACGAAGCCGGTGCCCATCAGCGTGGTCACGGTGGCGACGATGGTGATCAGGTTGGTGACGGTGAAGGCCGCCATCAGCTTGTCCCACGGGGTGAGCGCGACGCCGATGGCGAAGAGCAGCGGATAGGTCATGCCGGTCTGCACGAACTTGTAGACCACGAAGCCGCCGGCCTGGAGATGGGGCGAGACCGCGCTCGAGAGCTTGGCCAGCACCGCCAGGAACAGCATCGCCACGGGCGCCGGCAGGCCGGTGAGGTGGTGGGCCATCACGCCGAGGAGATAGAGGGTGATCGCGGTGAGCCCGGCGGCGGCGATGGTCGAGACGTCGACCTGGCCGGAATTCGCCTCCTCCTTCGCGACCGCGTCGCCGGGGAGCGTCCCGTCGTGGTCGGGCTGAAGCTTTCCCTCGCCGGTCAGGCCGGGATAGCGCTTGCCGACGAAGTTCAGGGTGCCCGAGAGGATGATCGCCGTGAGGCTGCCGAGCATCACCGGCGGCAGCACCTGGGCGAACACGTCGCCCTGCGGCTGGCCGAGGATCTGGGCGTAGCCGATCGAGAGCGGGATCGCGCCCTCGCCGACGCCGCCGGCCATGATCGGCACGACGATGTAGAAGAAGGTGTGGTGGGCGCCCAGGCCCAGCATCGTCCCGACCAGCGTCCCGACCGCGGCCGCGACAACCGAACCCACAGCGAGCGGCACGAAGATCTTCAGGAACCCCTTGATCAGGACGTCCCGGTCCATCCCGAGGATGGAGCCGACGATGATCGCCGCGATGTAGATGTAGAGGAAGTTGGTGAACTTCGTGAAGTCGACGATCGCCTTCTCGACCTGCGGCGGGATCAACTTGTAATAGACAAGCGCCGACGGCACGAAGGTCGCGAAGATCGCCCCCGCGCCGATGTTGCGCAGGATCGGCAGCCGCTTGCCGATCTCGGCGCAGGTGAAGCCGCCGAGCACCAGCACGGCGATCATCGTCGGGCCGTCGGGGCGGATCTCGCCCTCGGCGGTCAGGATCGCCAGGAGCACCGCGACGATCACATAGATCGGCAGCGGAATGATGCCGATCTGGGTGTCGACCAGCCGCCACCAGCCGAGAGGCCAGAACCGGCGCGACGGCTCCGAGGCCGAGACAGGTCGATCCGCGAGCGGCGGTGAGGTGAGGCGCGTCACGGGGTTTCCTCCGAAGATCCGGCCTCTTGGCGGGCCGGTCCAGTCCTGCCGCCGGCGGCGACCTGCCGGGCGTGCGGCACATCGAGATCGGATCGCGGACGGATGAGACCGCGTTCGGTCCGACTCGGGCGGGCCGGACGTTGCCGGCGACGCTTTGATCTCATCCCGAAGCGGCTTCGAAGGTCAATGCCTCCCGCACGTGCCGGTGGAGAGACCGCCGCGACTGTCTCAAACCTGCGACGACGCGCACGGCCCGGCACGAAAAAGGCCCGGCTGCGGCAGCCGGGCCTCGATCGTGCCGTGGGTCTCTCGATGCCCCGCGTCGCGCGGTTCCCTCGGGGACCGCGCGACGTCTCTGCCTGACTTAGAAGTCGCGCTGGACGCGGGCGCGGACCTGGAAGACGTCGTCGCTGCTGGTGGTGCGCACGAACCCGCCGGCGTTGATCGCGGCGACACGGGCGGTCGAGTAGGCGGTCGGATCCTTGTCCTGGTCGATCACGCGGCCGTTCTTGACGCCGATCTGGGTGTAGAAGCCTTCCACACCGATATCGAGGTCCTTGACCGGCGACCAGATCAGGCTCGCGCCGGCGACGAACTGGTAGGTGT
>NZ_VRUT01000028.1:0-38739 GCF_008039465.1 Methylobacterium sp. WL120
GTGGCGGTGGTGGCGGGGCCTCAGGGCTCGGCGGCAACTTCTTCAACCCAGGCACCCAGGTGCCCGGCTGGTACGGCAAGGGGTCTGGTGGCGGCGGCGGCGGCAGTGATGCCTCCGGTGGCCCGGCCAAGTTCGGAATGGGCGCCCCTGGCGCTGCATTCGGAGCCAAGGCCCCAGGCATCGTCAAGAACCTGATGGCAGACTTCAATCTGACCAAGGAGCAGGCGGCCGGCATCGTCGGAAACCTGGGCCACGAGTCAGCGGGCTTCACGGCCTACCAGGAAGCCAACCCTCGGGGCGGCGGTCGTGGTGGAGCTGGTTGGGCTCAGTGGACCGGACCTCGTCGCCGGCAGTTCGAAGCGTGGGCGGCGGCCAAGGGTCTCGATCCGAAGTCGGACGCAGCAAGCTACGGCTTCCTCAAGCACGAGCTGAACACCACCGAAAGCGGTGCTCTGGCTGCGGTTCGCAAGCAGTCTTCGGTTCAGGGCGCGACTGTCGCCTTCGAGAACGGTTTCGAGCGCGCAGGCGTGAAGAACTGGGGCTCGCGGATGAAGTACGCCAACCAGGCGTTCGGATCCAACCTCAACGGCGTGCCGCAGGTTGCTTCGAACGACGCGATGGGCACCGTTCCTGTCAGCAACGCCACTGGCGCCGCTGCCAACGCTGTCGACATCGCCGGCAAGTACCTCGGCAAGAACGAGCACACGAACCGCCGAGAGCTGTCTCAGTTCGTCGGCCATGACGTTGCTGGAAACATCAACGCCTGGTGTGCTCGCTTCGTGAACTCGTCGCTTGAGGCTGCGGGAACGAAGGGCACCGGCTCGGCGATGGCGAACTCGTTCCTCCGTTGGGGGAAGGGAGTCGATGCCGACGCCGTTCAGAAGGGCGACGTCGCAGTCGAGCACCGAAACAAGGGCGTCAACGCAGGCGGCGGTCACGTCGGCATCGCAACCGGCAACAAGCGGATGCGAAACGGCGAGATGGAAATCGAGACGATCTCGGGCAACCACGGCGACGCGGTTGTCAAGGATTGGACGAAGGCCAGCAAGCTGGCGATCCGTCGTGATGCGAACGAGGCTTCTGCCAAGGCAGTGGCTGCGGTCAACAACACGGTGGGCGCCGCCAAGGCTGCTCAGAGCATCAACCTCGGCGACGGCATGACCAGCTCCGGCTGGAAGAAGGCCGGATCCGAAGGTGCTGCCGCAGGTGTTCCGCTGGGCTCGCCGGCTGAACGTGCTGCTGCTGGCGTCCCCATGCCTTCGGCTGGCTCCCCTGGAGCTGCTGGCAAGGCTGGTGGCGGTGGTCGCGGCGGTCCGGTCAACATCCACGTCAACGGCGCGGGTGAGAACCCCGAGGCCCTGGCAAACAAGGTCCAGCGTCGGGTCACCGAGGCTTGGAACCACCGGAGCCACGACCTTGAGCCCGAGCTGACGTAATCGTCGGCTTGCAAGCATGCAAAGAACCTGCAAATGAACCAAAACCTGATGAGCCTCGGGGAGCACTACTTCTTCTCCCCGAGGCCCGGCGAAGCCTCGCCTGGCTTCCAGACCATCGAACGGGACATGAGCTTCACCTGGGCCTCGCAGCCCCGGCTGTCGCGCTCCCCGGCGATGCAGTTCACCGGCCCCGGCGCCGACACCATCCAGGTCGAGGGCAAGCTGTTCCCGCATCTGTTCGGTGGCCTGAAGACGCTCGATGCACTCCGCGAGACGGGAGAAGCGGGAAAGCAGCTGATGCTTGCTCGCTACTACGTCCTGTCGAACCCAACCCAGTACGTCGGCGAGCGCATCGGCAAGTTCGTGATGACGCGCCTGCGTCGTCGAGAACTCAAGATCGGCGGTGACGGCCTGCCCATGTACATGGAGTTCAGTCTTGAGCTTCAGAAGTACGGCGACGACCCAGCCGAGGAGTTCAGCTTTACGTAATGGCGAAGTACATCACCAAGATGTTCGATCGCCTGGATAAGATCTGCGAGAAGCGATACGGCGATACTTCCAATAAGATCGTCGAATACGTGATGGAGCAGAACCCAGGCCTCGAAGACCACGGGATCGTCCTTCCGGCTGGCCTGATCGTCTTCATGCCGGACCGCCCTCGGGACAAGGCCGATCCAACTCCCGTCATCACCCAGATCCGTCTGTGGAACTGAGAAGCCTCTAAAATGGCCGACACCTTCACCCCCGTCTACAAGATCATGAAGGACGGGGCCGACATCACCAACCGGTTCAACGACCGGACAATCAGCATCCAGGTGATGTTGAAGGGTGGAGGTGGCGATTCCGATACCTGTGCCATCACCATCGACGATCGGGACTGGAAGGTCGCCGACGTCGAAGTGGGCGCGAACCTGGAGGTCTACCTTGGGTACAAGGAGATCGGCTACGCGCAGCAGGGCATCTTCAAGGTCATCACCGTCGACTACGAGATCAACCCCCGGCAGATCAAGATCACCGGCACGAGCGTGAATTTCGGCAGCACCGTCAAGGCGCCTGCCAACAAGTCCTACGAGGACAAGAAGCTCAGCGACATCCTTGGCGACATCGCCAAGAGCGCAGGCGCCGGGACCGCCATCGATTCCGAGCTTGGGGACATGAAGATCCCCTTCTTGAACCAGACCAGCAGCCCGCTGCACCTGATGCACGAGCTGGAACGCCGGTTCGGCGCGGTCGCGAAGTTCGAGAACAACAAGCTCGTCTTCAACAAGCGTGACGGCGGCGAGAGCACCTCTGGTCTTCGCACGCCACTCCTCGTCCTGCAGCCATGGAACGTGTCGTCGGGGTTCGTCCGGCACACGCAGCGCGGCGAGTTCAGCTCGGTCAAGGTCGGCTGGTTCGACGCCGACCACATCAAGAAGTTCGTCGAGCAGGCGACGCCCAACGCCCCGAGCAACGAGGACGGGTCGCCAGACGAGAACACCTTCCTCTCGGGCAAGATCGCCCGCAGCGAGGAAGAGGCCAAGGCGATGGCCAAGTCGCAGGTGTCGCAGCTCGCCCGGTCGATGGGCGAAGCGCACATGACCCTGTCGAAGGGTGATCCGTGGATCCGTGACCAGACGCAGCTGCTGATCAAGGGCTTCCGCTCGAAGATCGACGGCTCCTACGTCATCGACACAGTCACCCACACCTACGTCAAGGACCAGGGAATCGGCACCGAGATCCTGGCGAAGCCGCCCGGTGATGCCGGCGACTACACGAGCCTCGACGACGGCGAATTCAACAAGCTCGGGACCGGCGGTGTGGTCGGAGATGTCGGCCCGCAGCTCCCAGACCCAACCCAGGGTCCGATCGGGGGGACGCCTCCCGAACCACCAGAACCAGAACCCACGGTGCCGGATGTGCCGATCAACACCTGATCGGTCACTTGCAAGCATGCAAACAGGATGAAATCACCATGACCGCGTTCACCCGCGATCAGGTTCGCAAGTTCGCGCCCACGGCGCGGGCTGACCTGATCGAAGTCCTCGTCAACGGCGTCGACCTCCTCGAAGAGGCCGGCATCAACACGCCGCTGCGCCTGCAGCACTTCCTGGCCCAGGTTGCTACCGAGACCGGTGGCCTTCGCCAGATCGAGGAGAACCTGAACTACTCGGCCGAGCGCCTGCGTGCAGTCTGGCCGAGCCGGTTCCCGAACATCACGAGCGCCAAGCTCTACGCCCACAACCCGAAGAAGCTCGCCGCCAAGGTCTACGGCGGCCGGATGGGCAACAAGACCCCTGAGGACGCCTGGAATTACCGGGGCTCCGGCATGCTCCAGACGACCGGTCGGGAAAACTTCACCAGGGCCGGATACGCCGAGATCTACGAGACCCTCCGCACCCCGGATGGCTCGCTGCACGCGGCGCTGAAGTTCTGGACCGACAACAAGTGCAACACCTTCGCCGACCGTGACGATGTCGTCGGCCTGCGTCGACGCATCAACGGCGGCACCAACGGCCTGAACGAGGCCCGCACCTGGCTCGCAAAGGCCAAGAAGATCTTCGTGACGTTCGAGAGCGTCCCCGAGATCGGCGCGACCCGCCTTCCGAAGGCTCGGGTGATGGAGCTGCAGAACCAGCTTCTGCGTCTCGGGTACATCGAGCTGGGTCGGGCTGACGGTGACGTCGGCACCAAGACCGTCGGCGCGATCTCGATGTTCCAGGCTGAGAACGGCCTGACCGTCTCCGGCATGTTCGACGAGGACACTGCCCAGGCGCTCTACACGGCCGAGCCGCGCGAGATCAACCGCACGGGCGACGAGCCGACCGACCCGACCGTCAAGCGGGCCGCCAGCACCCTGAAGAACGGCGCTCTGGGTCTCGCCAGCGTGGCAGGTTTCACCGGCCTCGACCCACTGTCTGTCGCCGAGACAGCCAAGGGCTACGTCGATCGCGTCAAGGCGTTCGGTCTGCCGCTCGACTCCGTCCTGCACTACGCCGGCCAGCACTGGCTCATCCTGGTCGCTGTCGCGGCTGGCGGTGTCTACTACTACGGTCGTCGCATCGAGAAGGTGACGATGGAGCAGTTCCGCACCGGTCGGACGGCCTGATCATGATCAAGCTGTTCCTCGCCAGTCTCCCAGGTGGCGGCGTTCTCGTCGCCATCTGGAGCTTCCTGACTTCGACGATCGGCATGGTGCTGGTCGCCTCGGCAATCGCCTACGGGGCCGGATACTCGGCCGCCGATCACAAGGCAGACCTCAAGCGGCTCGAAGCCGAGGTCGCCACCCTGAAAGCTGACCAGCGTACCTCCGAAGGCGCCCGCATCCTTGCGGAGAAGCAGAGCGGATCCCTGGAAGCCAATCTCAGGCAAAACCAGGAGAAGTACGATGTTCTCAAAGCTGACTTGGCCAAGCGCCGGTCCGAAGCTGCGAAGAAGCCCGGCAGTCCGACTCGCGATTGTGGTCTCAGCAGCTCTGACCTTAACCGGCTGCGTGACATCGGGCGATAAGATCGCGGTTCGCGCGCTTCCTGCGGCTCCCTCCTACGCGCGACCGGTCTCGGTCGCAGATCCACGGCTCGGCGAGGATGCCCTCCTCGTCGCAGCCCGTGAGCGTATGGGGCGCTCGCAGGCAAACTGCGTCATCACCCATTTCCATGACTGGTACGAGCGGGTCCGAGCGGCATACGCGACCGGTGGCGACGCGACTGAGTTCACCAAAGAGGCGGAAGCCGTCTGCGGCAAGTTCAAGAGCAATAAGAAATAATGCCGGCACCGAACGGACCAGACATGAGCCCCGACCAGCAGTACGGCGTTATCGAACAGCGCTTTCGAAACATCGAAGGACAGGTCACAGACCTGAAGAGCAGCCTCTCGTCTCAGATCGCAACGATCGCGGCGAAGCTGGACGAACGCGGCAAGCCGCAGTGGCAGCTGATGGTCTCTGCCATCGGTGTCATGATGACCATCCTCATCGCACTCGGCGCTCTGATCTACATGCCGATCAAGGCCGAGCAGCTCAAAACTGACACGGAGATCACCCGCCTGCGTGAGCAGGTTGTTCCCCGGAGCGAGCATGACAGCCGGAACATGGCCTTCATCTCGGCCAACGAGAAGCTGGCAAACGCCATCGCGCGTCTCGACAGTCTGACCGCCTCGAAGGCTGAGGTCGAGGACAAGTTCAAGGCCTACGGTCTGCGTCGCGACGACTTCCAGAAGACCACCGACAACGCCATCGCGCGCCTTCAGAGGGATCTGGATGAGCTGCAGAAAGAGATCGTCCCGCGAGGCGAGCACGACAAGATCTGGCGCGGCTTCGAGCAGCGTGACGCTGACCTTCAGCGTCAGATCGACGAGACGAAGAAGGCCTACGAGGGAACCTTCTCCCTGCGAGACGCCCTGCAGCTCATGCAGAAGCGGATCGACAGCCTCGAATCGACCCCGTCCGGTAAGCGATAGCTTGCAAGTATGCAAGCCCCGTGCTAATGCAAATTATCACGAGGCTTGCAACTTTCAGGGTCACATGCCGACACCATTGCTCCCCGACACCGAACGCCAGCGCCGCATGACCGCGATCGAAGATCGCCTGCGCGACGGCTACACCCCGCTCAACGTGCGAGGCGGGAAGGGGGCCGCAGCGCATGCAGCCTACAACGCCGATGGCGTGAACTACCACCGGTGGATCCGCTCGGAAGAGCGTGAGGACGCCGCCGGCCGGCCATCCTTCATCCCGGACTGGTCCCTCTACACGGGCGACACGACGTCGACCTCGGCGAAAGCCGTCACGGTCCGTCAGCCCGACAACTCCCCCACACCCCAAGAACACGCGAAAACCCGCGCCCGCATCCTGGCACTCGAAGTCACCGAGATGGTGACCCGCTCGAAGTTCCCGGTGATCAACCCGGAAGCCATCATCATCGACAGCCACCTGTCGCGGAAGTACGACCGCCTGACCGGCGCCTACCACGATGTCGAAGGCACGCCGCGCACCTGGCTCAGCGACACACTGATGGTCGCGCCGATCCCGGAGAGCGCCAACCGGAAGTTCCTGTTCACGGCAGCGCAGAACGATGCGCCGCTGCACGAGGAGTTCTGGGAGAACCTCCAGGCCTACGCCCGCTACATCGACGCCGAGATCGTGGTCGGCCCCTTCACCTATGAGACGCAGTGGTGGTCGGAGAACAACCCGCTCGCCCGCGCCTACGATCCCGAGCTGTCGGAGCACCTCTGCTTCGGCCAGATGGAGATCGGTGACAACTTCATCTTCGCAGGTGAGATGAACACCCTGCCGACGGCCTCCCAGCCGATCTCGGACCTGACGACCTACTCGCGCAACCGGTGGGCGGTGTTCCCGCACGCCAAGCGCCAGCTCAAGAGCGTGCCGTCCACCGACCCGACCGTGCAGGCGCACCAGGTGATGACCACCGGCTGCGTGACGCGCCCGAAGGTGATCCCGCGCAAGGCCGGCGTGAAGAGCCTGTTCCACCAGGTGATCGGCGCCGTGCTCGTCGAGTTCGATGAGGATGGCCGGATCTTCGCCCGCCAGATCACCGCCAAGGAGGACGGATCCTTCTACGACCTAACGAACCGCGTGTCCGACGGTGGAATGATCACAGGGCCGCACCGGGTCAAGGCGGTGGTGGCCGGCGACCTCCACCTGCGCAAGATCCAGAACGCCAACGCCATGGCGACCTTCGGCTTCGACCTGACCGGCTCGGGCATCCGCTACCACGGCAGTCTGATCGACGTGCTCCGGCCGGAGTACCTGATGCTGCACGACGTGTTCGACAACGAGACGCGCAACCACCACAGCGCCAACGATCCTGGTCACGGCTACGAGATGCACATCCGAGGTCGCACCAGCATCCTGTCGGAGATCGTGCAGACCGGCTACTTTCTTGAGAAGGTCGCCAACGACGAGCGTGAAGTCGTTGTCGTCGAGGCGAACCACGACCTTGGGCTCGACCGCTACGTCCGCGAAGGCCGCTACCGGAACGACCCGCCGAACATCCGTCTTGGCCTGAAGCTAGAAGACGCCATGCTGGAGCACCGCACAGCGGTCGCCATAGCCCTCGACGCCGAAGAGGCACCACCGCGCTTCTCGCTGCTCGAACACGCCATACGGGGCGCTGTGGGCGATCTGAAGGGTGTCTCGTGGGCCTACAGCGGCTACAGCCGCCTGGTGGATGGGATCGAGGTCGGTCACCACGGCCACTTGGGCACGAACGGCTCGAAGGGCGGGGTGAAGGCCTTCGCCAGAACCGGCCGCAAGATGTCGGTCGCCCACCTGCACTCGCCGGAGATCGACGAGGGCGTCTACGTCGCCGGGGCGATGGCTTTGCAGCACGGCTATAACAAGGGACCGTCGAGCTGGGCCGTCAGCCACATCGTCCAGTACGCTGATGGCTCCAGGACGATCATCACCATGCAAGATGCCCGCTGGAGAGCACAGAAGCCCCGCTTCTCCGTCCCCGCCCGCGTCGCCGCCTGATCGAGGACTTGCAAGCATGCAAATTGACGAAGATCGGAAGCTCTGGGAGAGCAACCGAGAAAAGGCACGGAGATCGAGAGTATCTTCATTCTGGTGCGGAGCCTGTGACGCCACCCACGTCTGGGCTGGCCAGAAGTGTCCAAACTGCGGATCCCGATCAAGCGGCAAGGTGCGCAACAAGCCCGGAAAAGACGACTGACGCTCACGCAAAGGCTTGCAAGAATGCAAATTCCCAACTGGCCCTTCGGGGCAATGAAGCCGAACAGCTACGGGATGATCATGGCGGATCCCCCGTGGCGCTTCGCCACCCGGTCCGAGAAGGGCAGGGGGCGTTCGGCCGAGCAGCACTACGACACGATGACCCTCGACGAGATCAAGGCGCTGCCGGTGCGCGACCTCGTGCGGAAGGAGGGCGCCTTCCTGTGGCTCTGGGGCACGGCGCCGATGGATCAGATGACCCATGAGGTCATGGAAGCCTGGGGCTTCCACTACGTCACGCAGGGCGTCTGGGTGAAGACGACGAAGGCAGGCAAGCCCAACATGGGCACCGGCTACGTCCTCAGGAACTCGCACGAGCCGTACCTGATCGGCCGGATGGGGAAGGCCAAGGCGATGTCGCGATCGGTCCGCAGTGCCATCCTCTCGCCCCGCCGAGAGCACTCCCGGAAGCCCGAGCAGGCCTACGCCGACGCCCAGCTGCTGTCGGGTGACGTGCCGCGCGCCGACCTGTTTTCGAGGCAGTCACGGCCTGGCTGGGACAGCTGGGGGAACGAGGCTCAGCGGTTCGATCTGCCACTTGCAGCTTGACTGCAACTTGCAGGAATGCAAATGTCACCGATCACGGAGAAGCCCATGCAAGCCCGCATTTTCATGAACACGAAGGTCGCCGTCTCCCACATCCACGCCGGCCTGTTCAACTACGACGTGGTGACCCGCACGTACCAGAACGAGGACGGCAAGCTCGTCGTGATGGACGACTGGATCAGGGACGAGCACCAGCACGAGGAGGACTCGCCGACAGCGCAGGCATCGATCGCACGAGATGTCGAGCGCCAGCGTCGGATCGCGGATGTCGAAGCGTTCCGAAAGGCAGTCGCATGATGCGCGCGATCGGGTTGTCCGGCTTCGCTGGTAGCGGCAAGACCGCCGCCGCCCTCTACATCCAGGAGAAGTACGGCTTCGAGCGCCGGCACATTGCCGAGCCGCTGCGGGCCATGTTGGCGGTCCTGATGCGCGCCAACGGCATCTCGGACGAGATGATCGACCGCTACCTCGTCGGAGATCTCAAGGACGGCGTGGTGATCCCGGAGTTCGGCCGGACCTCGCGCGAGATGCAGATCTCGATCGGCACCGAGTGGGGCAGGGAGCACGTCGGCCCGAACCTCTGGGTCGACACCTGGCACCGGGGCATCAAGCCGGGCGACAAGGTGATGAACGACTCCGTGCGCTTCCCCAACGAGGAGGCGGCCATCCAGGGCGACGAGGGAATCACCCTCCTGATCCGGCGAGACGGCACCGGCCCGGCCGCCTTCAAGTGGGGCTGGTTCGGCAAGGCACTCTACCGGGCCACGGGTCTGATGTGGGGTGTCCACGACTCCGAGCGGGTCGATCGCCTGAACCCGACCTTCGTCATCGAGAACGACGGGACTCTGGAGGATCTCTACCGCGAGATCGACATGGCCATGCAGGATACCCGTGGCGTCGTTCTGATCGGCCAGGATCCTGCGGAAGCGGCGGCTCTCTTGGCCATCACCTACGCGGCGTTCGCCCGATGAAGCAGTCCCGGTGGATGAGCCTGATGGAGGCGGTGGCGAACAACGTCATCGCCTTCGTGATCTCGGTGGCCGCCAACCAGCTGGTGCTGCCACTGTTCGGCCTCACGGTCTCCCTGGCACAGAGCATCGGCATCACGGTGTTCTTCACGGTCATCAGCATCATCAGGAGCTACGTCGTCAGACGCATCTTCGATGGCTTGCTGCCACGCTGACAAGCAAAAGGGCCACCCTCACGGGCGGCCCTTTTTCGTTACGCGATGGCTACGGATCTGATGCCTGGCGTGTTCTTCAGCAGCGAGAGCATCGCGGGCGTCACCCCGTAGAGTCCTGGCAGCTTCGTCTCGGCCTCGAACCCATCGACCTTCACCGTCACCGGGACCGAGCCCCAGGTGGCCTTGATGATCTGCAGGCCGTCCATCTCGGCCGGATCCACAGTCACCCGCAGGCCCTTCAGCCCATCCGCCACAGCGCCGTCGAGCGGCTTGCAGGAGCGGATGCGGACCTTCACGTCCTCACCGTCGAGGTTGGCGCTGACGTTGGCGGTGATCGCCATGCCCGGCTCCAGGATGGAGCGGAACTTGTCGAGCTGGTCGGAGAACAGGATGGCCTCGTACTGGCCGGACTGATCCGACAGGGTGACGATCCCGAGCTTCTTGCCGGTCTTGGTCCGCTTCTCCTCACGGTTGATCACCACCGCCGCCATCCGCCCGTTGTCGGCGCCAGCGTGAACGGCGGCCTTGAGCCCGGCCCAGGTCCAGAACCCCATGTCCGCGAGCACGTCGCCGTACTCGTCGAGCGGGTGACCCGTCAGGAACGAGCCGAGGGCGTCGTACTCGTTCTGCAGTCGCATCGGCCCGGTCCAGGGCATGAACGCCGGGATCTGCAGGATCACCGGAGCTTGCTCGACGCTGAACAGGTCGTTGGTGGCCGTGCCCTTCTTCACCCGACGCTGGGCGAACTCGACCATGCCAGCGACCGCTGCTGCGGCGCGAGCCCGGTCCGGCTCGATGCTGTCTAAAGCACCAGCCGACACCAGCCGCTCCATCACCCGCTTGTTCAGCAGGCGAGGGGAGATGCGGTGCGCGAGGTCGCCGAGATCCGCGAACGGCTTGTCGCCCCGCATCACAGCCACTTCCTCGGCCGCCGTGATGCCAACGCCCTTGATCGCCGCCAGCGCGTACCGGATCACGCCGTCGTTGACCTCGAACGTCGCGCCGGACCGGTTCAGCGAAGGCGGCTCGACCAGGATGCCGAGATCCTTCGCGTCCTGCCGGAATTCCGAGAGCTTGTCGGTGTTGTCCATTTCCATGGTCATGGACGCCGCCAGGAACTCGGTCGGGTAGTGCGCCTTGAGGAAGGCGGTCTGGTAGGTGATCAGGGCGTAGGCGGCGGCGTGGGACTTGTTGAAGCCGTAGTCGGCGAACTTGGCCAGAAGGTCGAAGATCTCCTGGGCGTGGTCGTAGTCGAGACCGCGCTCGACCGAGCCTCGCACGAAGCGATCCCGCTGCGCGTCCATCTCGGCCTTGATCTTCTTGCCCATGGCGCGGCGCAGAAGGTCGGCGTCTCCGAGGGAGTAGCCGGCCAGAACCTTCGCCACCTCCATCACCTGCTCCTGGTAGACGATGATGCCGAACGTCTCGCTCAGCACCGACTCCAGCTTCGGGTGCGGATACCACTCGGCCTTGTTGTCGTCGTCGCGCCCGAGCTTCCGATCGCAGTAGAGCGGGATGTTGGCCATCGGGCCGGGGCGGTACAGCGCCACCAGGGCGATGATGTCCTCCAGCCGATCCGCCTCCATCTCCACCAGCGCCTTGCGCATGCCGGCCGACTCCACCTGGAACACGCCGAGCACCTCAGCCCGCCGCATCATCTCGAACGTCCGCTTGTCGTCGAGCGGGATCGTCGAGATGTCGATCTCGATGCCGCGCTTGGCCACGAGGTCGATCGCCCGACGGATCACGGTCAGGGTCTTGAGCCCGAGGAAGTCGAACTTCACGAGCCCGGCCGGCTCGACCCACTTCATGTTGAACTGGGTCACCCGCATCCCGGTCTTCGGGTCGCGGTACATCGGAACGAGCTGCTCCAGCGGACGGTCGCCGATGACGACGCCGGCCGCGTGCGTGGAGGCGTGGCGGTGCAGGCCTTCGAGACGCTTCGAGATCTCCATGAGCTTGTCGACGCCGGGCTCGGTGTCGATCGCCTCCTGCAGCTTCGGCTCGATCTTGATCGCCTCGGCGAGCTTCACGGGCTTGGCCGGGTTGTTCGGCACCATCTGCGAGAGACGGTTCACCAGGCCGTAGGGCAGCTCCAGGACGCGGCCCACGTCGTTCAGCACGCCGCGAGCGAGCAGCGTGCCGAAGGTGATGATCTGGGCGACGTTGCCGTGCCCGTAGCGATCCTGGACGTACTCGATCACCCGCTGCCGGCCATCGACGCAGAAGTCGACGTCGAAGTCGGGCATCGAGACGCGCTCCGGGTTCAGGAAGCGCTCGAACAGCAGGCCCCAGCGCAGCGGATCCAGATCGGTGATCAGCAGCGACCACGCCACGACCGAGCCGGCGCCCGAGCCACGGCCGGGGCCGACGGGGATCCCGTTGTCCTTGGCCCACTTGATGAAGTCGGACACGATCAGGAAGTAGCCGGGGAAGCCCATCTTCGTGATCACCTCGACCTCGTAGGCGAGGCGGTCGCGGTACTGCTGCGCGGTGAAGCCGTCGGCCGGGCCGTGCTTCTCCAGGCGGAACTCCAGGCCTTCCTCAGCCTGACGCTTCAGATCCTCGGCCTCGTTGCCTTCGCCGAACGACGGCAGGATCGGCTTGCGGGTCCGAACCCGGTACGAGCACCGTTGCGCGATCTCGACCGTGGCGGCGAGCGCGTCAGGCAGATCCTCGAACAGCTTCTGCATCTGTGCGCGGGTCTTGAACGAGAACCGGCTGTTGATGCGGCGGCGGTTGTCGGAAGCCACGATGGTGCCGGCCGAGAGGGCAAGCAGCGCGTCGTGCGCCTCGTAGTCCTCGGCCTTCGGGAAGAACGGCTCGTTGGTGGCCACGATCGACACGCCGCGAGCGTCGGCCATCTCGATCATCGCCTTCTCGGCGACGTCCTGGCCGGGGAAGCCCTGGCGCTGGATCTCGACATACAGGTTGCTGGTGCCGTAGATCGCCAGGAGAGCGTCCAGGTGGGCTTCGGCGACATCTCGCTTATCACCGCGCAGGGGCTTGCTCAGCGGGCCTGTGAGGCCGCCTGTGAGGCAGATCAGACCGTCGCTATGAGCTGCAAGGTCGGCCACAGCCACCATCGGGTCGTCGCCGAGCGGAACGCCGAAGTACGCCTGGCTGGCGAGCGCCATCAGGTTGATGTAGCCGGCCTCGTTCTTTGCGAGCAGCACGATGTCGAACGTGGCCGGACGCGGATCCTTCAGGCCGGGGTTGTAGGCGTCGAACGCCAGCGAGACATGGATGCCGGGGATCGGCTGTATGCCGGACCCCGACGCCTTCTCCGAGAATTCGAGCGCGCCGAACATGTTGTTGGAGTCGGTGAGCGCCATCGCCGGCTGGCCGTCTTCGGCCGCGAGCTTGATCAGGTCGGCGACCTTGTTGGCGCTCTCCAGGAGCGAGTAGGACGAGTGGACGTGGAGGTGGACGAAGTCGACGCTGGTCACTGTGTCAGTCCCTCATTTTCCATCACGCCAGCGATCAGAGCCTCGTCGAGGATGCTCGCGTACTCGATGTTCATCTCGATGATGCCGGTCACCGCATCCCAGGTGACGACCGGCTTGGCTTCGATGCCCCAACGGGCTTTGAGCTGCTTGCAGTAGGCCCGGCCGATCCCGAGAACCTGACCCTCAAGATCCCAGCTGTGCCGCTTGCCAACGTAGCGGGTGGCCTGCCGGGTGTACTCGGTCGACAGGGCGCGTAACGTGAGGTCGTGCTCACTCACTCGCGGCCTCGTAGATTTTGAGCGTCTCCTGGATCACGAAGGCCCAGGCTTCGTCGCGCTCACGGATGCGCGCGGCGATGAGAGCGTCAATGGCCTCCACGATCGCCTCGCTCGACTCGATGTCGAACGGGGCCAGGCTGAAGGCGCTGCGGCTCTGGCGCAGAGCCTGAGACAGCGCCATCGACCGAGCGTTGGCTTCGTGAGCAGCACGAGACAGTGCGCTGGTCATAGGTTCATCCTCAGGCAACGAGTGCGAAGGCGGCTTCTCCGAGCAGGGAATCGGATGATGCCGGTGCCCATCCGAGCTTCCTCGGATCGGTCTGGAAGATCTGGTTGCTGTAGAACTGCAACGTGATCTGGTGCGTCAGCTCGATGTCGATCTCATCGGGCAAGCTCGACTTGCCTTGTGCGAACCGCATCGAGTCCATGATCTCTTCGAGGCGCTGCGAGACCTTCTTGTAGTGGACCTCGCCCTGCTTCACCTTGCGTAGGAAATCCGCATCCGGTCTGGGGAACGTCAGCTCGCCCGTCTGGAGACGCTCGATGGCCTGGTTGCCGACGCGAATGGCGTGCGACAGCGCCTTCCAGTCGATGCCTTCGTTCTCTTCGGCCGCCCTGGTGCGCTCGCCGTAGTTCTCGAAGATCCGCGTCAGGACGGCGTGGGTCTGGCCCAGGCTGTTGCCGAACGGCAGCTTCCGATCGCAGACCTCCCAGTGCCACTGGGTGACGCCGGACGGGTGCGGAATTCCGACGACGCTGCTGTGCTCGTTGGCGTCGGCAAAATCGGAGATCGCCTTGTAGTGCTGACCGAGGCCGGAGATGGACCCGTAGAGCCGGATCCAGCTCTCGACCCAGCTGATCGCCAGCTTGACGGTCGCCATACGGGATCCCTTGACCCCGTACTTGTTCGCCTGCCGGTGCATGTAGCCGAGGTCGCCGTCGATGTTCTTCGTGATGAACCGGTCCCGGTAGCCGAGGACGGTGCGCCACTCGGGCGTGACTTCGAGGATGTGCGTCTCGGGCGTGAAGAGCATCTCCACCGCCATCGAGTCCGAGCCTTCCAGCAGCTTGAAGAACCGGTGCAGGGCGTTCGACTCGTAGTCGACGTCATCGGACGTGTTCTTGGCGGTCCGATCCTCCTTCGTGTTCTCCTTGATGTGATCCACCTTCTTGTGGAGCAGCATCTCGATCGGATCGGGCAGGTGGACGCCCTTGTAGTCGGTGTCGGATTCCGGGGTGTTCGTCCCGTAGAGGCGCGACCCAAACAGGGTCTTGACGATCGTTTTCATGCCCTGTCCTTATTGCATCGAATTTGCATGCTTGCAAGTCAGGAGCCCGAGGAATCGAACTCCGACATCTTCATCCCGAGCTTCTCGCGCCACTCCCGAGCAGCCGGGAGCAGGCTCTTGTCGACCACCTTGGCGAGGTCAGGCTGGTTGATCGCCTGGACCAGCAGCGCGTCGGCGAGGCGTGACTGGCACACCTCGTTCTTCGTGGGCACGCAGGACGCCGTCATCTCCTGCCGGAGGGAGAAGAGGTCGGTGTCCGGTCCGAACACCACCTCGATCTCGTCACGCGGGATGGTGCTCTCCAGCCCGCACTTCAGGCAGACGATGCGGACATCGGGGAGGGGCCATTCCGCGATCTTCATGCAGCACACCCGCAGATCTGGCTGGGGTCGGTCCCAACCTCTTCCTCGATCCAAAGATCGTCCGGCTCGTTCACCGATCGCCAGCGTCCGGTCCGGCTGTTGAACAGGTCGATCACGATGCCCTTCTGGAGCATGTTGGCGACCGCCCAGCGCATGTTCTGCGCCCAGCGTGCCGGCACCTTGCGATCATGCGCCACCACCCGAGAGATCCCCTTTTGGATGATCTTCGAGGCGCAGCTGCAGCACGGCGGCAGGCCGGAGACGAAGAGGGTGTAGCCGACCATCGAGTGATCCCGGCTGTTCAGGATCGCGTTCTCTTCCGCGTGGATCACGGTGGCGATCTTGTAGTCGCGGTCGAGGTAGAGGTGCGGGCTGTCGTCGAGCCCAGCCGGGAAGCCGTTGAAGCCTTCCCCTGCGGTGGTGTTGTCGGGCCGGACCAGGACGGCTCCGACCTTCGACGACGGATCCTTGGAGTAGGTCGCGACCACCGCTGCCCGGTCGAGGAACCGATGATCCCATTTCCCGAGCCAGGGCTCGTCGAAACCGCTGATCGCCATCGCTTCGCCGCTCATCGAACTGCCTTTCGCACTGCCGAGCCGATGTACCCGCCCTTGGGGGTGTCAAAGCTCTTGCCTTCGAGGTGGTTGAAGCCGTCCGAGTCCATGTACGCGGGCAGCTTTGTGACACGGCCTTCGGCGATGGCCTGCGAGATCAGCTCGGCGTCCGAGATCGTACTGCCGGCGGCCCGCAAGTCGGCGAAGGCCCGGATCTTCTGCCGCTTCTCGTTGAAGTGGTTGACGCCAGGGAGGACTGGCTTCTTCGGGGTGACGACCGGCTCGGGGTCGGTCGGAAGCTCTGGCTCGGGTTCGGGCAGCGCCTGGGCGAAGGTGTCGGCATCAGGCTTCGGGTTGCCGCGACCGCCCCGGTACTGGTGGGTGCTCACCAGGCCGATCTGGTCCATGACCTTCTTGACCTTGACGTTGTTCCACCACTTGCCGGTGACCGCCGGGATCTGCTGGATGTGCAGCTGCACCGCGATGGCGTTCGCGGTGGTGTGGCCCGCCTCGTAGAGCTGCTTCACCCGCGCCTCGATCGACAAGTCCTGCGTCGGCGCGTCGACCTTCACGCTCTGCAAAGGGCCGAGCGGCGCGACCGCATCGGGAAGCGGCGGGATGAACAGGACGTCGGGATCCAGGTTCACCTTGAAACGAGGTGGCTCGCGAAGCTCGATCTGCTTCAAGATCGCGGGAAGGTCGGCGAATGTGGCTTGCTTGGTGTTTCGCGCGATCGTTTCCAACGCCGTGGCGATGCGATCGACGTTTGCGAAGAACGGTGTCAGGTCCATTTGCATTGTCTCCTGAGTCGAATTAGCATACCTGCAAGTGCGACCGAATAGCAAGATCTTTCGGCACCTCGATCACCCGCACCCGAGACAGCCTTGCGCGGTCGATCATGTCCTGTGTCCCAGGACCGCCCTTGAAGGCCACGACCGCGTGCGGCGCCCACCGACGCAGCATCTCTTCGTTGCGGATCGGACCGGCTGCGTTCTTCCACCTGCGCCAGTCAGCCGGCACGGTGTCGTAGTCGACGCCTCGGGTGAGCGCCCATTCCTCTCCGAACCAGTCAGCACCGCCGACCAACAAGCCGGTGTCGTCGTAGGTCCGCTGCCCGCCCTCGATTACGAAGTCGATCGGCTCGATGTGAACGTCGATCCAGTCCAAGGCTCGAAAGGCCAGGTCGCGGTCGGTGAAGTCCCGGCCGCCGCAGACGATGATCCTCATGATCGCCACCCCGCTGGAAGCATGCAGTTCTCCGGCGCGTCCTTGAAGAAGGGCGCGATCTCGTCGTCGTCGTAGCCGGCCAGCCCACATCCAATGCGAGTTACAAAGAAGCGCAGCTGTGGATTATCGATTGCGAACTCGACGAATCGGATGACGTGCCATTCGATCCGGTCGAGGCTCAGTGTGGCGATTCTCTCGTCCTTGGTCGGGATGCCGTAGGATTGGCCCTGGAGGCCCTCTCCTTGGCCGGGGATGGCTCCGTGGCGACGGACGGCAGTCAGAGCCGCTCCCTTGCCGTGGCGGCCCGCCAGGTTCGATCCGAACACGAAGATCGTGCCGGTCGGCGGTGTCGGGAACTGGATGACGGTCACATCTCCTCCGAGCTTTTTGCATGCCTGCATGCAGATGGGGGACGAAACAAATCCGACCAGATCGCCAGTGACGATCCGGGTCGGATGAAAGTGTCTGGGTAAGGTGTCTGGGTTGGGAGGCTGCGGGTCTCTGACACCCGCTAAGTCATTGAAATCATTTGGCTGGGGGACCTGGATTCGAACCAGGACCAGAGGAGTCAGAGTCCACCGTTCTACCGTTAAACTATCCCCCACCGAAGGTACGGAGGCCGCCTGCGATCCGGGCCGGCGGGAAGCCGGCGACCGCTCGGGAGGGGTCCGTCGTTCGGGAGCGCTCCCGTTAAGGGGAAAGCGCGGATCGGTCAACAGGGTTCGGCCGCGCTTTCGCGATTCCGGCTCGGCCCCATCCGCCGGCGCGGCGGTGCGAGGATCGCCGCGAAATCCCACAACCCTTTGGATTTGTAGGTTTGCCCCAGCGCGGTGCGTTGCGTTCGTGCGCACGTTCGACAATATTCCAGCGCCCGGGCCGGGGCCCGACACTTCGGGCCGCAGAGCCCGCGACGGCGCCACAAGGCGCCGCGACAGAAGAAACGCCCGGATCGGGATACGGAGGAAACAGCCATGAGACTGACGACGCGCGCGTTCGTCGGCGCCCTGCTCGGCGCGACCGCACTGGCCACGCTCGGCGCCCTGCCGTCCCAGGCCGCAGACCCGATCAAGATCGGCGTGACCGGCCCCTATACCGGCGGCTCCTCCGCCATGGGCGTCTCGATGCGCGACGGCGCGCGCCTGGCGGCCGCCGAGATCAACAAGGCCGGCGGCGTGCTCGGCCGGCAGATCCAGCTCGTCGAGCGCGACGACGAGGCCAAGAACGAGGTCGGCGCCCAGGTGGCGCAGGAGCTCATCAGCAAGGAGAAGGTCGTCGCGACCCTGGGCTTCGTCAACACCGGCGTGGCGCTCGCTGCGCAGCGCTTCTACCAGGAAGCCGAGATCCCGGTGTTCAACAACGTCGCCACCGGCACGATCATCACCAACCAGTTCAAGGCGCCGGACTACGACAGCAACTACGTCTTCCGGAACTCGGCCTACGACGTGCTCCAGGCCGGCATGATGGTCGACGAGGCCGTCGCGCAGGGCCACAAGAAGATCGCCATCCTCGCCGACTCGACCAATTACGGCCAGCTCGGCCGCGAGGACATCGAGAAGTACCTCGGCGCCAAGGGCGTGAAGCCGGTCGTGGTCGAGAAGTTCAACATCAAGGACGTCGACATGACGGCCCAGCTGCTGAAGGCCCAGCAGGCCGGCGCCGACGTGATCCTCGCCTACGGCATCGGGCCGGAGCTGGCGCAGATCGCCAACGGCATGGCCAAGCTCGGCTGGAAGGTACCGATGATCACCTCGTGGCCGGCCTCGATGCAGAGCTTCATCGACATCGCCGGCGCCAACGGCAACGGCGTGGTGATGCCGCAGACCTTCATCGAGGACAAGACGCTGCCCAAGCGCAAGGCCTTCCTCGAGGAATACTACAAGACCTACGGCGTGACGAAGATCCCGACCCCGGTCGCCGGCGCGCAGGGCTACGACTCGGTGTTCCTGATCGCCGCCGCGATCAAGCAGGCCGGCTCAACCGACGGGCCGAAGATCCGCGAGGCGCTGGAAAACCTGAAGGAGAAGGTCGAGGGCGTGGTGACGACCTACGACAAGCCCTTCACCGCCGCCGACCACAACGCGATCTCGCGCAACATGGTCGTGTTCGGGAAGGTGCAGGACGGCAAGATCGTCTACGCCAAGGACGCGGACGCCAAGAACGCGGGCGTCGTGCGCGTGAAGGAAAAGTCCTCCAACTGACGAATCCCGCCGCTCGCGCGGGATGAACCAAAGCCGCCGGAACGCTGACCCCAAGCGTCCGGCGGCGCGCGGCCTTCGGGCCGGTCCTCGCCGCGATCGCGAGCGGTCGCGGCGCGCGCCTCCCGCACGGGGGAGGGGACCCGCGCCGGCACGGAACCGGAACCGGGCGGCATGAACGAAAAGACCTTCACGGACGGGCGCGGGTGACACGATGACCATCTTCCTGCAGCTCATCGCCTCCGGCGTCGCGGTCGGCATGATCTACGCCGCCATCGCCTTCGGCTACCAGCTCACCTTCGCCACCTCGAAGACGCTGAACTTCGGGCAGGGCGAGGCGCTGGCGCTCGGCGCCCTGTTCGGCCTCACGCTGGCGCCGTTCACCGGCTACTGGCTGATGATCCCGCTGGTGCTGGTCTTCGGCTTCGCGCTCGGCGCCGTCGTCGAGCGCCTCGGCGTGCGCCCGGCGGTGAAGATCAAGTCCGAGTACGGGTGGATCATGGCCACCATCGCGCTCGGCATCATCTTCCGGAACCTCGCCGAGAACATCTGGGGCCGCGACGACCTCAAGTTCCCCTCGCCGCTGCCCGAGGAGGCGCTCCAGCTCGGCGGCATCCGCATGCTGCCGATGGAGCTGCTGATCATCGCCGGCGCGCTGCTGATGATGCTCGCGGTCGAGATCTTCAATCGCAAGTCGATCTGGGGCAAGGCGGTGATCGCCACCTCGAACGACATCGACGCCGCCGGCCTGATGGGCATCAACACCAAGCGCGTCATCACGCTGTCCTACTCGATCAGCGCGATGACGGCGGCATTCGCCGGCGTGCTCGTCGCCCCGGTCACCCTCACCGGCGCCACCATGGGCGCGGTGCTGGCGCTCAAGGCCTTCGCGGTGGCGATCATCGGCGGCCTCGAATCCGGCCTCGGCGTCATCGTCGGCGGCCTGATCCTCGGCGTCGCCGAGACGCTGACCGGCTTCTACATCTCCACCGGCTACAAGGACGTGCCGGGCCTGATCCTGCTCCTCGTCGTGCTGTCGATCCGCCCCGTGGGGCTGTTCGGCAAGGCCGTGATCAAGAAAGTCTGAGCCGATGGCGCAATCCACCTTCGCGCCCGCCGCGGCCCCGGCGCCCTCGGCCTCCGCCGGGATCGGCCGGCATGTCGGCGCGCTCGGCGCCGTGCTCCTCGTGATGTTCCTCGCCGCCTTCCCGCACGTGGTCACGAGCAGCTACTACATCCACCTGCTGCTGGTGATTGCGATCTACGCGATCCTGATCCTCGGACTCGACATCGTCGTCGGCTATACCGGCCAGGTCAGCCTTGGCCATGCCGGCCTGTTCGGCGTCGGCGCCTACGCGGCGGCCGTGCTGTTCCTGCATTTCAAGCTCGGGATTTGGTGGGGGCTCCTCGCCGGAATCGGCGTCACCTCCGCCTTCGGCCTGCTGCTCGCGGTGCCGGCCTTGCGGGTCACCGGCCCGTACCTCGCCATGGTGACGCTCGCCTTCGGCACCATCGTCCAGATCTTCATCAACGAGCTGACGCCGATCACCAACGGGCCGCTCGGCATCACCCTGCCGCCGGCCCGCGTTATCGACTTCGCGATGTTCGGCATCACCCCGCCCTGGGGCGCGGCCGGCCGCAAGCTCGAATTCTACTATCTCGTCTGCGCCTGCCTGCTGGTGACGATCGTGGTGGTGAACCGCATCGTGCGCTCGCCGTTCGGGCGCGCCTTCGAGGCGCTGCGCGACTCGCCGATCGCCTGCGACTGCATGGGCGTCAGCGTCTACCGCTACAAGGTCTACGCCTTCGTGGTCTCGGCGGCGCTCGCGGGCCTCGCCGGCGCGCTGTTCGCCTGGTCGGAGCGCTACGTCGCGCCGAACTCCTACGGCTTCGAGCTCACCGTGCTGTTCCTGCTCGCGGTGACGATGGGCGGCCGGAAGTCGCGGGCAGGACCCCTGATCGGGTCGGCCATCATCGTGATGATGCCCAACATCCTGGCCGACATCGACCTCGTGCGGATCATGGCCGGTCTCATCGCCGCGGTGGCCCTCGTCGTCGGCATCCAGGCCTTCGTGCGGAAGGCCGAGAACCGCTTCGCCATCCTCGTGCCGGTGGTGCTCTGCATCCTGTTCCTGCCGGCGACGCTGGCGCTGCAATCGGTCACCGACTTCAGGCTCAGCGTGTTCGGCCTGCTGATCCTGTTCGTCGTCTACTACCTGCCCGACGGCATCGTCGGCTTCCTGCGCGAGAAGATCCCGGCGCTCCGCCCGGCCCACACCGCGGAGGGCAAGGCGCTCTCGGCCGACGGCGACGCGCTCATCGCGCAGCGCGGCAAGGCCGCCAGGACCGAGCCGCTGCTCAAGGTCGAGCAGGCCCTGATGCAGTTCGGCGGCCTGAAGGCGCTGGCCGGCATCGACCTGTCGGTGAAGCCCGGTACGATCCACGGGCTGATCGGCCCGAACGGCTCGGGCAAGAGCACGATGATGAACGTGCTCACCGGCATCTACAAACCCACCGCCGGGTCGGTGACCCTGGCCGCCGCCGGCAGCGCCGCCAAGCGCCTCGACGGGCGCACGCCCTCCGAGATCGCGCTGTCCGGCGTCGCCCGCACCTTCCAGAACGTCCAGCTCTTCCGCGAGATGACGGCCCTGGAGAACGTACTCGTCGGCCTGCACCACGCTTTCCACGGCACGATCTTCGACGCGATCCTCGGCACGCCGCGGCGCAAGCGCGAGGAACGCGAGGCCCGCACCCGCGCCATGGCGATCCTCGACTTCATGGGGCTGGCGAGCCTCGCGCAGGTCGAGGCCCGCAACCTGCCCTACGGCAAGCAGCGCCTGCTCGAGATCGGCCGCGCGCTGGCGCTCGATCCCGTGCTGTTGTTGCTCGACGAACCCGCCGCCGGCCTGACCGCTCCCGACATCGCGGACCTCACCGCGATCATCCGCAAGATCCGCGACGCCGGCATCACCGTCATCCTGATCGAGCACCACATGGACGTGGTGATGGGCCTGTGCGACCGCGTCAGCGTGCTCGATTTCGGGCACAAGATCGCCGAGGGCGGCGCCCGCGAGGTGCAGGCCGACCCGAAGGTGATCGAGGCCTATCTCGGCGCCCCCGACGACATGGGCGGCACGGCCAGTGATGCTGGCAAGGACGCCGGCAAAGATGCCGGCAGGGAGCCAGCCCATGCTTGAGGTCGCCAACCTGTCGGCCGGCTACGGCCAGATCGAGGTCCTGCACGGGCTGTCGTTCCAGGTGCCGAAGGGCAAGGTCGTTACGCTGATCGGCTCGAACGGGGCCGGCAAGACCACGACGATGCGGGCGCTCTCGGGCATGATCCAGCCGCGTTCGGGCTCGATCAAGCTCGCCGGCCGAGAGATCTCGGGCCTCGACAGCCACGACGTGGCGCGGGCTGGCCTCGCCCACTCGCCGGAGGGACGCCGGGTGTTCCCGACGCTGTCGGTCGAGGACAACCTGACGCTCGGCGCCTTCCCGCGGCTCACCGGCTCGCGGCCGAAGGGCGACGTCGCCGCCGACCGCGAACGCGCCTACGCGCTGTTCCCGCGGCTCAAGGAGCGCCGGCTGCAACTCGCCGGCACGCTGTCGGGCGGCGAGCAGCAGATGCTCGCCATGGGCCGCGCCCTGATGCTGCGCCCCGACATCCTGCTGCTGGACGAGCCCTCGATGGGCTTGGCGCCGAAGCTCGTCGAGGAGGTGTTCCGCATCATCCGCCGGCTCAAGGAGGAGCAGGTGACGATGCTGCTCGTCGAGCAGTTCGCCATGGCGGCTCTGGGCGTGGCCGACTACGGCTACGTCCTCGAGAACGGCCGCATCCGGTTCCAGGGGCCGGCCGCCCAGCTCAAGAGCGATCCGGCGGTGCGGGCGGCCTATCTCGGCGGCGACCACTGATCGCGCCCCTCCGGGCGTCCGCTCGGATCGCGCCCGCCCGGGCGCCCGCTTGGCAATCCGGGGGGCGAGCCCCTACCTGTCGCCGGGCGACACCCCGGAGACACCCTTGGCACACGACGATTCAGGCCCCGCTCAGATGCACGCCACCACCATCCTGATGGTGCGCAAGGCGGGCCGCGTCGTCATCGGCGGCGACGGCCAGGTCAGCCTCGGCCAGACCATCGTGAAGGGCAACGCCCGCAAGGTCCGGCGGCTGGCCAAGGGCGCGGTGATCGGCGGCTTCGCAGGCGCGACGGCCGACGCCTTCACCCTGTTCGAGCGGCTTGAGGCCAAGCTCGAACAGTATCCCGGGCAGCTCACCCGCGCCTGCGTCGAGCTGACCAAGGATTGGCGCACCGATCGCTACCTCCGCCGCCTCGAGGCGATGATGCTGGTGGCCGACAAGGACGTCAGCCTGCTGCTCTCGGGCGCGGGCGACGTGCTGGAGCCGGAGGGCGGCGTGATGGCGATCGGCTCAGGGGGCAACTACGCCCTTTCGGCCGCGCGCGCCCTGGAGGACACCGACCTCGACGCCGAGGCGATCGTGCGCAAGGCGATGCGGATCGCCGCCGAGATCTGCGTCTACACCAACGGCAGCCTCGTCCTCGAATCCCTCGACGCGGACTCGGTCTGACCCTCACCCGGTCCGTCCCGACGGCTTTGAGGCCGCCGGGAGGCCGCGCGGCCGCTACTTGTCGAAGCTGTAATCGAGGTCGATGCCGTCCTTGCCGTCGTCGCTGGCCTTGAAGGTCATCTTCATGCGCTTCTCGGTCGTGCCCGTGTCCTGGGTCTCGTCCCAGACCGAGGTGTAGCGGCAGGTCATCCGCTTGCCCTTGCGATCCTCGAAGACCGTCTCGGGCTCGACCAGCGCCTTGAGCCGGCGCTTGCCGTCCTTGAAGTCGGGGGCGCCGTTGACTGAGGCCATCAAATCCGTGCGCACCGCGTCCTGCGCGCAGAGCCCACTCGCGGGGGCGGGCGGAGCCGCCGCGACGACTGGGGCCGGAGCGGGCGTCGTCGGCGCGGGCGCAGGCGCTGCAGCCGTCGGAGCGGGCGCCGGAGCCGCTGCCAGCACCGTGAACGGCCGCTCGACCTGGGTGGTGCGGTCGCTGAACTTGTCCCGCAGGGTGAAGGCGAGGACGTAGTCGCCCGGGTCGACGCCGGCGATGCCCAGCGTGAAGTGGAAGGAGAACTTCGGGTAGCCGTCCAGGATGCCGTCCTTCCCAGCTGTGAACTCCTTGTCGATCACGGCCTTCTGGCCGCCGAGGATCGCACCGCCCTTGCTCTGCAGCACGTAGTCGACGACCAGGCCGAACCGGACGTCGCCGCCGGCCACCGGCACCAGCGTCTCGCCGACCGGCTCCATGTAGGTGATGACCTTCTCGCTCGGCAGGAAGGCGCCCACGGCGCGCGGGTCGACGTCGCCGAACCCCTCCGACGGGCGCGTCACGAACAGCACCCGGCGCACGCCGAGGCTCTGGCTGGCGACCGGGGCTGCGGCCGGAGGAGAGGCTACGGCGGCGGGAGCCGGCGGCTTGGCCGCCGCGGGGGCTTCCGCCCTGCTCGCTTCCGATTTGCCCGCCCCGACCTTGCCGGACTGCACGGAGCCGCCCGACCAGAACCCGCCGCCACCGCCGCCGGCCGGGATCGTCACGCTCTTCATGATCGCCGACAGCGCGGTCTCGTTGGTCGCGCGGTCGTCCTCGGAGCCCCACACGGTGACCAGGACCGCCCGGTTGCGGCTCGCGTCGAGGGTGACGAAGTCGATGATCGCCTTGCCGTTCTTGTCCGTCGCCTGGTAGCGCTGCACCTGGCCCGGGGTGCCGTTGAAGTCGATGGTCTGCTCCGTCGGCTTGCCGACGAGCTTGACCTTGTTCTTCGTCAGGTAGGCCTTGCTGTCCTTGATCAGCGAATCGAGGCGCGACTTGCTGTCGGTGGCGATGTTGACGACGATGTCGCCGTCCGCCGAGACGGAGGCGATCTCGGTCTCGTAGACGCTGGTGTCCCAGTCGTCCGGCATCGTCGCGGTGACGGCGGGCTCCTTCGCCGGCAGGACGATGTCCTTGGCGAAGGCCGGCGCGGCCAGCCCGACGAAGAGGGCGGCCCCCACGATCCAACGTTTCATGTGCGTCACCCCCGAACCGGGCTCGAACATCGATCCGGCGCTCGAACTCTCATCCGGTCTGACGAAACGACGGTCAAGGTTGTACCGGCGCCGCCCCCGGATTTATGCAGACGACCTCACGGTTTCGGTCGGATCGCGGCGACGAACAGAGCGATGTCCTGCTTACGCACCGCGTGCGTGCCGCGTCGAACAGGTTGTATGGGTAACGGGTCCTTGACAACCTGTGGATATGGTCCGCTGCGCAAGCACAGGGCCTGACGCGCATGACGATCGGCGGCAAACTTCTCGGACTGGTCGGCGCCTCGAGTCTCGTGACCCTCGTGGTCGCAGGCGTGGGCCTCGACACCCTGCGCACGTTCGACCGATCGGTCGGCGCGGCGCGGAACGCCACCGAGAACGCGCTGTTCGCCGCCGAGCTCACTAGGCTCGCCACCGACACGGCGCTGGAATCGCGCGGCATCTACGCCGCCGCCGACACCCAGGCCGCGCGGAAATACGCCGCCGGCATCGTCCGCGACCTCTCGGCGATCGATGCGCTGCTGACCGAGTGGCGCCCGGCGGTGCCGGAGGCGGACCGCCCGCTGTTCGAGCGCGTGGCCAAGGACGCCGCGGAGTTCCGCCGGCACCGCACCGAGACCGCCCGCCTCGGCACGGAGGTTTCGCCGAAGGCCGCCGCCGAGCAGGGTTTCACCGACGCGAATCGCGACAACCGCGTCGCCTTCCAGACCGGCATCGAAACCTTCGTGAAGCGGAGCCGCGAGCGCATCGAGACCCTGAACGCCGCCGCCGAAGCGCTCTACGTCGAGCGCCTGCGGCTCCTCCTGGCGCTGGCGTTCGGCGGAACCCTCGGCGGCCTGCTCGTCGGCGGCCTCGTCGGCCATCGGATGATCGCCAAGCCCCTGCGGGCCGTCTCCACGGCGATCCGTCGCCTCGCGCAGGGCGACCGCGACCTGCCCCCGGTCAAGCCGTCGCGCGACGAGATCGGCGCGATCTGGGCGAGCATGCGCACGTTTGCCGACGCGATGGGGGAGGCGGACGCCCTGCGCCGCAGCCAGGCGCAGGCCGGCCTCGAAGCCGGGGCGATCAAGCGGGCCGAGATGGACACCCTCGCCGACCGCTTCCAGGGCAGCGTCGGCGGCCTCGTCAGCCATCTCGCCGCCTCCGCCGGCACGATGGAGGAGACCGCCCGCGCCATGGCGCGCAACGCCGAGCGCACCAGCCTGCAGTCCCAGGCGGTGATGGACGCCGCCGGCACCGCCTCGATGAACGTCCAGGCGGTGGCCGCGGCCACCGAGGAGCTGGCCGCGACCGCCAACGAGATCGGCGCGCAGGTCTCGCAGACCTCGATCGCCGCCGCCGGCGCCGTCGAGAACGCGCGGCGCACCGAGCAGTCCGTGCAGCGGCTCGCCCGCAGCGCCGCCAGCATCGGCGAGGTCGTCTCGCTGATCTCGGGTATCGCCGGCCAGACCAACCTGCTGGCGCTCAACGCCACGATCGAGGCGGCGCGCGCCGGCGAGGCCGGCCGCGGCTTCGCAGTGGTGGCTGCCGAGGTGAAGAGCCTCGCCGGCCAGACCGCCCTCGCCACCGACCGGATCACCGCCGAGATCGCCAAGATCCGCGACGCCACCGCCGACGCCGTGGCGGCGATCGAGGAGATCGGCGGCACCATCGGCTCCGTCCACGAGATCGCGATGGGCGTCTCCGCGGCGGTGGAGGAGCAGCAGCTCGCCACCCAGGAGATCGCCCGCAGCGTGAGCGACGCCGCCGAGGGGACGCGTGCGGTGAGCGAGACCATGGCCGAGGTCCAGGCCGCCGCCCTCCAGGCGGGCGACGCCGCCGGGCAGGTCCTGGCTGCGGCCGGAGACCTCGCGCGCCGCTCCGCGGGCCTCGGCGGCGAGGTCGACGGGTTCGTCCGCGAGATCCGCGCCGCCTGAAGGCAAGCCGAGAACCGCTCTCGGGACCGCTCTCTGGATCGGCTCTGGTAAGCGTGGCGCCCTGCGCTTAGATCGGGGCGATGCGCCATCCCCTCTCGTGCCCGCAATCCTCCTGCCCGCCGTCCGTCCGGTGATCGACCACGCGCTCCTGTCGCGTGCGGTCGCCCGCGGCATCCTCACCGCGGCGCAGGTCGAGGCCCTCGACCGGCTCGCCCGCGAGGTGGCGGCTCCCGAGCCGGAGCGGGTGGACGACGACGAGCGCCTGCGCTTCATCACGGGCTTCGCCGACATCTTCGTCACCCTCGGCATCGCCCTGTTCCTTGGCGCGGCGTGGTGGCTGGCCGGCGACACCCTCGGCGAGACCGGAAGCCGGGTGCTCGTGGCGGCCCTGGCCTGGGGGCTCGCCGAGTTCTTCACCCGCCGCCGCAGGATGGCGCTGCCGAGCATCGCGCTGCTCGCGATCTTCGCGGTGGAATCCTTTCTCGCCGTCTCGTCGATGGCGGGCATCGCCGTCGGCTGGAGCAGCGCCCTGCCGGGACCGAGCGGTTCGGGCGCGCCGGCGCCGCTCCCCTATGCTGGGGCGGCGCTCGCGACGCTGGCGCTGTGCGCCCTGCATTACCGGCGCTTTTCCGTGCCGATCACCATCGCGGCGGGCGCGGCGGCGCTCGCGGGCACGCTGCTGGCGCTGGCCTTCGCCCTCGTGCCGAGCCTCGACACCGGCGCCTTCAGCGCGTTGCTGGTCACGGCGGGCCTCGCGGTCTTCGCGCTCGCGATGCGTTTCGACCTCGCCGACCGGCAGCGCCAGACCCGACGCACCGACATCGCGTTCTGGCTGCACCTGCTCGCCGCCCCGCTGATCGTGCATCCGATGCTGACCACGGTCCTCCGGAGCGGCGACGCGCCGACGACGGTCTCGGCGATCCTGGTGCTCGGGGTCGTCCTGCTGCTGGCGCTGGTGGCCCTGGTCACCGACCGGCGCGCGATCCTGGTCGCCGGCCTGACCTATGCCGGGATCGCGTTCGGAACCCTGATCCGCGATGCCGGATTCACCAGCCGGGCCGCCCCGCTGAGCTTCCTCGCGCTCGGCGCCTTCGTCCTGCTTCTCAGCGCCGGCTGGCACGCGATGCGGGGCCTCGTCCTGCGCGGCCTGCCCGCGCGCCTGGCAGCCCGGCTGCCGCACCCGATCGGAGCCCGATGACCACGTTTTCCCCCCGCGAGATCGTCTTGGAACTCGACCGCTTCATCGTCGGCCAACACGACGCCAAGCGCGCCGTCGCCATCGCGCTGCGCAACCGCTGGCGCCGGCAGCAGCTCACCGGGCCGCTGCGCGAGGAGGTCGCGCCGAAGAACATCCTGATGATCGGCCCGACCGGTTGCGGCAAGACCGAGATCGCCCGCCGCCTGGCGCGGCTCGCCGGCGCGCCGTTCCTCAAGATCGAGGCCACCAAGTTCACCGAGGTCGGCTATGTCGGCCGCGACGTCGAGCAGATCGTGCGCGACCTCGTCGAGGTGGCGATCGGGCTCGTGCGCGAGGAGAAGCGCAAGGCGGTCAAGGCCAAGGCCGAGGCGGCGGCCGAGAACCGCATCCTCGACGCCCTGGTCGGCCCGACCGCGAGCCAGCCCACCCGCGACAGCTTCCGCAAGAAGCTCCGCGACAGCCAGCTCGACGACAAGGAGGTCGAGATCGAGCTTGCCGGCAACCCGTCCTCGGGCATGCCGATGTTCGAGATCCCCGGCATGCCGGGCGCGTCCATGGGCGCGGTCAACTTGGGCGACATGTTCGGCAAGGCGTTCGGCGCCACCAAGGGCAAGCCGCGCCGGATGAGCGTGCGCGACGCCTACGCGCCTTTGCTGACGGAGGAATCCGACAAGCTCGTCGACGACGACGCGCTGATCCGCGAGGCGATCCGCGAGGTCGAGGACAACGGCATCGTCTTCCTCGACGAGATCGACAAGATCTGCGCCCGCGAGGGCCGCTCCTCGGCCGACGTCTCCCGCGAGGGCGTGCAGCGCGACCTGCTGCCGCTGATCGAGGGCACGACGGTGACGACGAAGCACGGGCCGGTGAAGACCGACCACGTGCTGTTCATCGCGTCGGGCGCCTTCCACGTCTCGAAGCCCGCCGACCTGCTGCCGGAGCTGCAGGGCCGCCTGCCGATCCGCGTCGAGCTGCAGCCGCTCACCGTCGAGGACTTCAAGCAGATCCTCACCTCCACCGAGGCGAGCCTGCTCAAGCAGACGGTGGCGCTGATGCAGACGGAAGGCGTGACGCTGGCCTTCTCGGACGACGCGGTGGACGCGCTCGCCCGCGTCGCCGTGGAGGTGAACGGCTCGGTCGAGAACATCGGCGCGCGACGCCTCTCGACCGTGCTGGAGCGCGTCATCGACGAGGTCTCGTTCACCGCCACCGACCGGGCCGGGGAGACGGTGGCGATCGACGCGGCCTACGTCCGCGACCGGGTCGAGAGCCTCGCGGCCAACGCCGACCTCAGCCGCTTCATCCTGTAGCGTGGTGCGCCACATCGAGCGGGCAGGGGCGTCGGCGACGCTCCTGCCCGTCGTCGCGCTCGTCGCCGGCATGGTCTCGCTCCAGAGCGGGGCGGCCCTGGCCAAGAGCCTGTTCCCGGCCGTCGGCGCCGCCGGGGTGTCGAGCCTGCGCGTCGGCTTCTCGGCCCTGATCCTGCTCGCGGTGTGGCGTCCGTGGCGGCGAAGCCTGGGGCTTCGCGAGGCCGGGATGATCGCGCTCTACGGCGCGGCGCTCGGGATGATGAACCTGACCTTCTACCTGGCGCTGCGCACGATCCCGCTCGGGCCGGCGGTGGCGATCGAGTTCCTGGGGCCGCTCGCGGTCGCGCTCTCGGCCTCGCGCCGGGCGGCCGACTTCGCCTGGATCGGCCTCGCCATCCTCGGCCTCGGGCTGCTGCTGCCCCTGCGCGACGCCGGCGGCCTCGACCCGGTCGGCGTCGCCTACGCCCTGGTCGCGGCCTTGGCCTGGGCGCTCTACATCGTGTTCGGGCAGCGTGCCGGGCGGGTCGACGGCGGGCAGGCGGTGTCGCTGGGCATGCTGGCCGCGGCCCTGGTGGTGGCGCCGTTCGGCCTGGCGAGTTCCGGTGCGGCCCTGTTCGACCCGGCGACGCTGGTCCTCGGCTTCGGGATCGCGGTGCTGTCGAGCGCCCTGCCGTATTCCCTCGAGATGGTGGCCCTGCGCCGCCTGACGCGTCAGGCCTTCGGGGTGATGATGAGCCTGGAGCCGGCGATCGCCGCGCTTGCGGCGCTGATCCTGCTCGGCGAGCGCCTGTCGCCGCTCCAATGGCTGGCGATCGGCTGCGTGATCGCGGCCTCGGCCGGCATCACTGCCGGCGGTCGCAGGGCTGCGAAGGCGGCCGCGACGACGCCTTGAAGGCGGGCGCGGGCGGCCCCAGTGCGGTCAGCTCTCCCACACCTGCCCGGGCCGCATCGCCAAAAAACGCGCGCGCGGCTGCCCGGCCTGGTCCATCGCGGCGTCCAGCGCCTCGGCCGGCGCCTCGATGCCCTCGTCGGTGAGCTTGAAGGTGCCCCAATGGTGCCCGAGCGCCTGGCGCGCGTCGAGCAGGTCGAGGGCGGCGACCGCGTCGGCCGGGTTCATGTGCTGCGCCTGCATGAACCAACGCGGCTCGTAGGCGCCGATCGGCAGGGTCGCGAGCCGCGGAGCACCGAAGCGCGTCCGCACGTCGCGGAAGATCGCCCCGTCGCCGAAGCCGGTGTCGCCGACATGGTAGTGGACGGCCTCGGGCGACGTGATCACGAAGGCGCACCACAGGGCCATGCGCCGGTCGTTCAGACCTCGTGCCGACCAGTGGTAGGCCGGCGTCAGGTGCACGCTCACGCCATCGCCCAGGTCGACCGAGCCGCCCCAGTCGCGGGTCTCGACGTGCATCGTCTCGTCGTAGCCGCGCAGGATCGCGTCGTTGCCGAGCGGCGCGACGACGAGCGGCTGGTGCGCCTGCCAGACTCGCGCGAGGCTCGGCCCGTCGAGATGGTCGTAGTGGTTGTGGGTGATCAGCACGCAATCGATCGCCGGCAGGTCGGCCATCGCGATGCCGGGCGGGTTGACCCGCTTCGGCCCGGCGAAGCGCACCGGGCTCGCGCGCGTTGCGAAGACCGGGTCGATCAGGATGTTGCGGCCGGCGACCTGCACGAGGTAGCTGGCGTGCCCGATCAGCACGACGCGCAGGTCCGAGACGCGCTCCGGCGGCCGGTCGGCCGGGAACGGGCTCGGATGGCGTTTCGGCCACGCCGTGCCGCCGCGCTCCGCCTTCCAGCGGACGACGTCGCCCAAGGACTTGTCGGCGGCTTGAGTCTTGTCGGCGACTTGGGAATTGTCGGCGACCTGGGCCTTGTCGACGACCTGGCCGGGCGCGAAGAACCGCACCCCGTCGAAGTGGTCGCTCGTCGGCCCGCGGTAATACGGGTTCCGCCCGCGCCGGTGCACGGCGTAGCCGACGCCGCCCAGGGTCATCACCGTGGCCGCGCTCGCGGCCGTGAGCAGGCTTCGCCGTTTCATGCCGTGATCACATGGCCGGCGCCGCCTGGGAATCAAGCCGACGTCCCTGTCGTCGCGAACTGGCACCGGGGACAGCCTCCGCGAAAATCGGCGCGAACTTCGCCTTGTGAACAGACGGCGGCCTCGCGCTGCGCTATGGCCTTGATGCACGTGAGGATCGAACCGCTGCCGCCATGGCCGTCACCGCCGCCCCGTCCTTCGGCAGGAACCTCCTGCTGCGCGCCCTGCAGCCCGCCGACCGGGCGCTGATCGCGCCCTACGCCGAACCGGTGGAGTTCGTGCGCGGCGACGTCGTGTTCGGCTCGGGCGACCCGGTCTCGCACGTCACCTTCCCCTGCGACCACACGGTGGTCACCCTGGCGATCACCATGCTCGACGGCCGCATGGCCGAGACGGCGACGGTGGGCTGGGAGGGCGCCGTCGGCGGCGTGGTCAGCCAGGGCTACCTGCCGGCCTTCAGCCGCGCCGTGGTGCAGATCGGCGGCCCGGCCTTGCGCGTGGAAGCCGGGCGCCTCCAGGCGGCCAAGCAGGCCTCGCGCACCCTGCGCAACCTGTTCACACGCTACTCCGACTGCCTGATCGCCCAGCTCCTGCAATCGGTCGCCTGCAACGCCCTGCACCCGATCGAGCAGCGCGCGGCCAAGTGGCTGCTGACCCTGCACGACCGGCTCTCGACCGACGTCCTGCCGATCACCCAGGACGTGTTGGCCGAGATGCTCGGCGTGCGCCGCACCTACCTGTCGGGCGTGCTGCGCGGCCTGCACGACCGCGGGATGATCACGGTGGCCCGCGGGCGCATCACCATCCGCGACCGGGCGGCCCTGGAGCGGGCGGCCTGCGAGTGCCACGACCGCGTGCGCCGCCATTTCGAGGACGTGCTCGGCGCGGTCTACCGCGACGACGGCACGCTGGTCGCCGTCGACCCGGCGGCGGCCGGCGCGGCGGGTTCGGCCGCGCAAGGCGGTTCGGCCTCGCGAGAAAAGGCGGCGTGAGGCCATGACCGCCGCACCGACCCCGGACCCGCTCGACGGCGCGCGCCTCGCCGCCCTCGACGAATACGGCATCCTCGACACGCCCGCCGAGAGCGGCTTCGAGGACATCGTCCTCCTGGCCTCGCAGGCCTGCGAGACCCCGACGGCGCTCGTCAGCTTCGTCGCCAAGGACCGGCAATGGTTCAAGGCGCGGATCGGGTTCGACCCGTGCGAGACGCCGCTGACCCAATCGGTCTGCGCGCACGCGCTCGGCCGCGACGGCATCCTCGTCATCCCCGACCTGACCCGCGACCCGCGGACCCGCGACAACGCCCTTGTCACCGGCGATCCGCAGATCCGGTTCTATGCCGGGGCGCCGCTGCACACGCAGGACGGCTTCGCGCTGGGCACGCTCTGCGTCATCGACTCCGTGCCGCGCCCCGAGGGCTTGACGGCGCGGCAGACGGCGACCCTGACCGCGCTGGCGCGCCAGGTGATGGTCCAGCTCGAATTGCGCCGGGCGATCGAGAACCGCGAGCAGGCGCTCGCCGCCCGCGCCCGCGCCGAGGAGCAGCTGCGCCTCGCGGTCGAGGCCACCGGCATCGGCATCTTCGACTTCGACCTCGCCACCGGCGAGCTGCGCTGGGACGCGCGGGTGCGCGCCCTGTTCGGCGTGCCGGCGCGCGGCCCGATCACCTACGCGGAGACCTATCTCGGCGGCGTCCACCCCGACGACCGGGAGCGCGCGGACGCGGCGGTCCGGGCGGCCATGGACGCGGACGGCGTCGGCGTGTTCGACACCGACTACCGGGTGGTCGCGGCCGACACCGGCGTCGAGCGCTGGCTCGCGGCCCGCGGCCGGGCGATCGTCGAGGACGGCGTCGCCGTCCGCTTCATCGGTTCGGTCCGCGACATCACCGAGCACAAGGCCGCCGACCTCGCCCTGAAGGCGACCGAGGAGCGCTACCGCCTGGCGGCGCGCGCCACCACCGACGCGATCTGGGACTGGGACCTCGTCGCCGACCAGGTCCGCTGGAACGAAGCGCTGACGCTCGCCCACGGCCACGACCTCGGCGCGGTGGTGCCGCAGGGCGCGTGGTGGCTCGCCCAGATCCATCCGGAGGACCGCGACCGGATCGCCCGCAGCATCCGCGCGGCGATCGACGGCACCGTCGAGACCTGGACCGACGAGTACCGCTTCCGGCGCGGCGACGACAGCTACGCCGCCGTGATCGACCGCGGCTACATCATCCGCGACGACGCCGGCCGGGCGGTGCGGATGATCGGGGCGATGCTCGACATCACCCGCCGCAACGAGACCGAGCGGCGCCTGCGCCAGAACCAGGCGCAGCTGGACACCGTCCTGCAGACCATGCCGGTGGGGATCCTGCTGGCGGAGGCGCCGAGCGGACGGATCGTGTTCGGCAACCCGCGCCTGGAGCGCATCCTCGGCCACCCGACCGTGCAAGCCGAAGACCGGGACGGGTACGGCGCCTACCGCGCCTACCGGGCCGACGGGTCGCCAGTGCCGCCCGGGGACTACCCGCTCGCCCGCATCACCGCCGGCGAGGTCGACCACGCCGAGCTGGAGGCGCATTACCAGCGGCCCGACGGGTCGCGTCGCTGGATCGAGATCATCGGCGAGGCCGTGAAGGATTCCAACGGCGTCACCATCGGCGCGGTGGTGGCGGTCGGCGACATCGAGGACCGCAAGCGCGCTGCGCAGCAGCAGGACATCCTCCACCACGAGCTCGGGCACCGCCTGAAGAACACCCTCGCCCTGGTGCAGGCGATCGCGACGCAGACCTTGCGCAACGTCACCGACCTCGACGCCGCCCGCGAGGCACTGTCGGCCCGCCTCGTGGCCATGGGCAAGGCCCACGACATCCTGCTCTCCGGCGAAAGCGAGAGCGCAGGCATGGAGGCAGTGCTGCGCGGCGCCCTGAGCATCCACGACGACGGCGGGCCGCAGCGGTTCCGGCTCTCGGGGCCCGACCTCGCAGTCGGCCCGAAGGCGGCGCTGTCGCTGGCGCTGATGGCGCACGAGCTGGCCACCAACGCGGTCAAGTACGGCGCGCTCTCGGTGCCGGACGGCAGCGTCGTCCTGCGCTGGGAGGTCGAGGGCAGGGACCGCGCGGACGGGAGCGCCGTCATCCACCTGCTCTGGCGCGAGCAGGGCGGTCCGTGCGTGGTCGAGCCGACCCGCAAGGGGTTCGGCACCCGCCTGATCGAGCGCGGCCTCGTCGGCGCGATCGGCGGCACGGTGAGGCTCGCCTACCCGGAGAGCGGGGTCACCTGCACGGTCACGGCCCCCTTGAGCGGGCTGCTCGAATCGTAAGCCGGAGGCCGGTCTCGCTCAGCCCGGATCGTCCGCGGGCTTCGGCCCGGCGGGCACGAAGAAATCCTCCGGCGGCGCCACCACGACGCGCCGCGCCGCGACGTCGAGGTCGGGGACGAAGGCCTTTGTGAAGGGCAGGAGCGCCGTGGCGCCCCCCTGTACGGGCTTGATCTCCAGGAGGTCGCCGCCGCCGTAGTTCGGCACCGCGACGACGGTCCCGATCACCGTGCCGGCGGCGTCGATCGCCGGCAGCCCGACGAGGTCGGCGGTGAAGACCTCGTCCGCATCCGGCTCGCCGAGGCGCTCGCGGGGGACGTAGAGGAGGGTGCGGTTCAGGGCCTCGGCGCCGGTCCGGTCGGAGACGCCGCGGACGCGCGCGACCAGGAGGTCGGGCGACGACCCGGGAGCCGGGCGCACGCTCGTGAGTTCGAACGTCCGGCCGTCGGCCGAAACGAGCGGGCCGTAGCCGGCGATAGCCTGCGGGTCGCCGGTATAGGATTTCAGGCGGATCTCGCCGTTGAGCCCCTGCGCCCGGCCGAACTCGCCCATCACGACGAGGTTCGGGTCGACCGAGACGGGGGCCGGCTTCGCCGCGGGCTTGGGCCGCGGCGAAGTCTGGGTGTCGGGCGCGATGGCGCCGCGGCGCGCGCCGTCGCCGCGGGATGGGCCTGCGGGACGACGCATGCTCTGGCTCCTCAGGCGGCCGCGTCCTCGGCGGGCTTGGCGGCCTTCTCGGCGCGCTTGGCGGCGCGCTCCTTGGCCTTCTCGCCCGGCTCCGCCTTCTGCGGGTTGTTGCGGGTCGGGCGCTTGGCGAGCCCCGCGGCGTCGAGGAAGCGTAGCACGCGGTCGGTCGGCTGCGCGCCCTTGGCGAGCCAGGCCGTGATCTTCTCGGCCTCGAGCACGATGCGGGCCGGGTCGTCCTTGGCCTTCATCGGGTCGTAGGCGCCGACCTTCTCGATGAAGCGGCCGTCGCGGGGGGCACGGGCGTCGGCGACGACGATGCGGTAGTACGGGCGCTTCTTGGCGCCGCCACGGGTGAGGCGGATCTTGAGGGACATGTCTTCAACTCCTGATATGCTTCGATCGATCAACGAATGGTGAGTAGTGAGTAGCGAATGAAAGGCCGAAAGCCGCATTCGCTACTCCCCCTTCGCCCTACTTCTTCTTCCCGAACGGGAAGCCGCCGAGACCCGGCATCTTCGAGCCTCCGAGGCCCGGAAGGCTCGGCATCTTGCCAGCCCCCCCGAGGCCGGGGGGCATCGGCGGCAGCTTGCCGCCGAACTGCTTCTGCATCGCCTCGATCTGCTCCGGCGTCGGCTCGGGCATTCCCGGCGGAAGGCCGGGCATCCCGCCGCCCATGCCGCCCGGCATCCCGCCGCCGCCGAGGCCGAACATCGAGCCCAAAGCCTGGCCGATGCCGCGTTTGCCTGAGCCCATCGCCTTCATCATGTCGGCCATGGTCCGGTGCATCTTCAGGAGCTTGTTCAGCTCCTCGACCTTGGTGCCCGAACCCGCCGCGATGCGCTTCTTGCGGGAGTTCTTGAGCAGGTCGGGGTTCTTGCGCTCCTGCGCGGTCATCGAGGAGATGATCGCGCGCTGGCGCTTGAACATGTTCTCGTCGAGGTTGGCGCCCTCGACCTGCTTCTTCATCGCGCCCATGCCGGGCAGCATGCCCATCAGGCCGCCGATGCCGCCCATCTTCTCCATCTGTCCGAGCTGCATCGACAGGTCATCGAGGTCGAACTTACCCTTGCGCATCTTCTCCGCGGTGCGGAGCGCCTGCTCGTGGTCGATGGTCTCGGCCGCCTTTTCGACGAGCGAGACGATGTCGCCCATGCCGAGGATGCGGTTGGCGACGCGGGAGGGATGGAACTCCTCCAGCGCGTCGACCTTCTCGCCGGTGCCGACGAGCTTGATCGGCTTGCCGGTGACGGCGCGCATCGAGAGCGCCGCGCCGCCGCGCGAATCGCCGTCCATGCGGGTGAGCACGATGCCGGTGACGCCGAGCCGCTGGTCGAAGGCGCGCGCGGTGTTGACCGCGTCCTGGCCGGTGAGCGCGTCGGCGACGAGCAGCACCTCGTGGGGGTTCGTCGCCGCCTTCACCTCGGCGGCTTCCTGCATCAGGGCCTCGTCGACCGTGGTGCGGCCGGCGGTGTCGAGCATCACCACGTCGAAGCCGCCGAGCCGGGCGGCGTCCATGGCGCGCTTGGCGATCTGCACCGCCGACTGGCCGGCGACGATCGGCAGGCAGGCGACGCCGACCTGGGCCGCGAGGATCGCCAGCTGCTCCATCGCCGCCGGGCGGCGGGTGTCGAGGGAGGCGAGCAGCACCTTGCGCTTCTCGCGGTCGGACAGGCGCCGGGCGATCTTGGCGGTGGTGGTGGTCTTGCCCGAGCCCTGCAGGCCGACCATCAGGATCGGCACCGGGGCGGGGGCGTTCAGGTCGATCACGCCGGCGTCGGTGCCGAGCATCGCCACGAGCTCGTCGTTGACGATCTTCACGACCATCTGGCCGGGCGTGACCGACTTCAGCACGACGGCGCCGACGGCCTTGTCGCGCACCGCGTCGGTGAAGCCGCGCACCACTTCGAGGGCCACGTCGGCCTCGAGCAGGGCACGACGGACCTCGCGCATCGCGGCGGTGACGTCGGCCTCGGTCAGCGCGCCCCGGCGGGTGAGGCCGGAGAGGATGCCGGACAGGCGGTCGGAAAGGCCCTCGAACATGGCGCTACTGGTCCAGGCCGGACGCGGCGGCGCGGCGCGCCTGGAACGCGTCCTCGAAGGCACTGAGCGCGCGGGCGAACTTGTCCCGGCACTCGGGATTGCAGAAGCCGACCACGGCGCCGTTGTAGAGCGTCAGGGAATCGGCCGCGATCGGCTTGCCCGACCAGGGGCAGGCCTCGTTCACGGCATCCTCGATGCGCAGGGCGGCGGATGGTGTCATGGCGTAAAGGTCATGGCGTGGGTCAAGGACGGCCTTCGTGAGGACGCCTGCCGCCAACGCCGAGCACGCCCGAGGGCGCGGACGCGCTGTCGGGCGTTGACCTCCGGCCTCGATGGACCGGTCGGCTTCGGAATCGACGACGAACGTCGGATGCGCCGGGCGATACGGAAGCCGGCGCCAAAAGTCAATTTTTGCACGCACCGGCAGCTTCCCCGGCAGCCGCCCCTACGGCCGGGCTCGCCTTTTCGCCTGCCTCTCCCACCTTCGATGATCCGACGAAGCATGAAGGAGGACGACCGCATGGCATACGTCTCGGCCAAGATCAGGGACGAGGGCAGGGCCGCCAAGACGCAGGGCGCGCCGCTCTCGGCCGACCCGTATCCCGCCGGCTCCCAGGACAGCGCCGACTGGCTCGAAGGCTACACCTTCGACGAGCGCGAGCAGAACGTCGACCGCGAGGTCGAGCCAGGGGTCGAGCCAAGCGTCGACGCCGGCAAGGCCTGACGGAGGAGGGCGGGATCCGGCCCACATTCTCGCGATCGAACGCAGACGCAGCGTTAACTTTTACCGATCGTTAAGCATGTTCGGCACTGAATGGCCTCGATCGTTGAGGACACACCGATGTCGGACCCCGCCCGCAACCTGCCCCCGTACGAGTCCGGTGGACGCCCGACCCCGGGCCCGCTGCGC
>NZ_VRUT01000290.1:0-2767 GCF_008039465.1 Methylobacterium sp. WL120
CCCCCGCCGGGCTGCCCGTTCCATCCGCGCTGCCCCGCCGCCATCGCCGTCTGCCGCGCGGAGCTGCCGCTGCCGCGCGCGGTCGGAGCCGCGCACACGGTCGCCTGCCATCGGGACCGGGTGGCGTTCGGGTAAGGGCGGTCAGCCCGCCGCCTGCTTGCGCAGGGCCGCCGCGTCCGCATGGATCGCGCGGAACAGAGCCGGCGCCCCGCGCATGAAGACGGACACGTCGTCGGCGAGGATCGGGCCGACATCCTCGGGCGCCGGCAGGTTGTACACGTACTTGCGCACGGCGATGTAGAACACCTTGCCGTGCAGCGCCCAGACCGCCTCGATCTCGCGCTCCTGCAGCGGCAGCGCGTCCGGCGGTTCGAGGCCGAACTCGGCGCGCAACTCGGCGCAGACCGGCAGGATCAGGGCCTCGCGCACGATGGCGAGGTAGCGGGGGGTGATGTCGACCGAGCGAAGGCCCGCGAAGACGAAGATCCGCACCCATTCGTAGTCGAAGATCCGCGCGGCGTATTCGCGGTAGAACTGGACCAGCCGCGCCTCGAGCGGCCGGCTGCGATCCCGCACCATCGGTCCCCAATCCGGGTTCCAGCGGGCGACGAAGACCTGGTCGTAGACCCGTTCGATCAGGGCCTCCTTGGTCGGGAAGTAGCGGAAGATCGCCGAGTGGGTGATGCCCATACGCGCGGCGAGCTCGCGGGTCTGCCCGGCAAAGCCCTGCTCGGCGAAGAAGCGCGTGGCCGCCTCGACGATCTGCCGCTCGCGCTCGGCGGCCGGCAGGTGACGGCGTCGGCGCGGCGCCGGTTCCGCCGCTTGGGAATCGTCCTCGTCCACCCTAGCCCCGCTTCGAAGCCGACCTGATTCGCGATACTCGGCCGAGCTTGTCGGCATCGACGCACCGAGAGCAACCTTTGGTAAGTTGTAGCTGCCGGGCTGCGTTCGGTTTCACGCCAGGGTTGCGGCTACGGGCTGACGTGATGCGAACGCGGAGCCGTGCATCCCGCTGGCGGGGAGAGGGGATGACCCCGCCCCGTCAGCTGGGGCTCACGCCGACGCGTCCCAAGTCTCGCTGATGCGGCGGCCGCCGCGAGTGAGGTGCGCGCGCAGCACCACGTCGCCCGGTGGCAGCGCGGCCGGGGGGCGCCACTCCACGTAGATGCGCCAGCCGCCGGTCTGCGGCACCGGCGCGGCGACGGGGTCGTACATCGTGCCGGCGCTGGCCGAGACCTCCGCGCCGACGCCCGCACCCTCGGCGTCGAGGGCGCCCTGGGGCAGGTCCGGTCCTGCGAAGTCGATGCAGTACAGCCGCCGCCCGGCGATCGGCGGGTCGACCGGACGCAGGCGGTCGGGCGAGCCGACGCGGGTCGAGACCACGCGGGCCAGCGTGCCGGGCAGAGCCGGGACGGGCTCGGCGCCCACCGTGGTCAGCCCGTAGGTCAGCGCGATTGGGTGGCCGGGGCGGACAGGCGCGTCCGGCACGAAGGCCGCCACGATGTTGTCCATGTACTCCTCGACCGAGGGGATCTCGAACAGCTGCACCTGGCCGGCCGCGAACACGTCGCCGGCCCGCGGCGAGGCGCCGGCCGCGACCATCTCGAGCTTCGGAGCGCCGGGCTCGACCCACAGCCCCGGCCGCGCCTCGTGCCGCGCCTCGACGTCGAGGTAGGCGGCAAAGTTTCGCTCGCGCTGCATCAGCCCGAAGCCCGAGAGCGGCGCCGCGCGGAAGGACGAGATCTGCGGGCTCGGCCGTCCGTTGACCAGCGGGCGCCACAGCCGGTCGGCGCCGGCGCGCACCACCAGCCCGTCGGAATCGTGCACCTGCGGCCGGAAGTCGTCGAAGGGTTTCGCCCCCCGCGCGCCTGGCCCGTTCTGGCCGTGCAGGAACATGCTGGTCAGCGGCGCGAGGCCGAGCTGCGGGATGCTCTTGCGCGGGTGGAGCGAGGCCGTGACCTGGATGCGCGCCGGATGGCCGGGCGTGATGTCGAAGCGGTAGGCGCCGGCCAGGCTCGGGCTGTCGAGCAGCGAGAGCACGGTGATCGTGCGGGCGTCGTCCTCGGGCTCGCAGATCCAGTGGGCGGTGAAGTCGGGGAACTCCTCGCCGGTGGAAGACCCGGTGCCGATGGCCGCGCCCCGGGCCGAGAGCCCGTATTCCTGGCCCTCGCCGCGCAGGCGGAAGTAGGAGGCGCCGAGGAACACCAGGAACTCCTCCTGGAAGCCGCGCGGCCGCCCGGGCGGCGTGTCGCTGGCGGCGAAGTGCAACCGAAAGCCGGCAAAGCCGAGGCCGGCCGGGAAGCTCTGGCCGGCCAGCGCGGTGCCGAGGTCGAACAGGCCGGATTCGTAGGCGATGGGATGCGCCGGCCCGGCCTTCGGCTGCACGAACAGGGCGCAGCGCTTGCGCTGCAGGAAGCCGCGGTGGAACAGCTGCGCGCTGAAGTGTCGCCCGAAGCGCAAGGACGCGGCCGGGCGGAACACGATGGCGCGGTACTGGTCGTAGGTCAGCCCCGCGAGCGCCGGCGGCAGGTCTTCGGGGGGCGCGACGTAGGGCGCGCCGGCCAACCGCTCCGCGAGGCGGGCCACCGTGGCGAAGGTCGTCGGCCCGTCCGTCACCGCCTGGGGCTCCTGTGCCTTGGCCTCTTGCGCCATCGTTCGGGCCTCATTCAGATCGATGACGCTAGGAACGACGCTGCCGACCATCGCGGTCAGGGCCGTGCGAAGAACGCGGCGGCGGGAGGGGGATACGCTGGCGGATGGTTGCGGG
>NZ_VRUT01000291.1:0-2729 GCF_008039465.1 Methylobacterium sp. WL120
ACGCGAGCTTCCGGCGCTTCTCCCAGGACCACGGCATCAACCATTCCGACCTCTACCAGAAGCGCTCGGTCTGGCTGCTCGCCGGATCGCTGGACGAGCGGGAAGCGCACCGGCTCGGCGCCGGAATCGTCGCGGCGATCGCCGAGCCCTACCGCATCGGCGAGGGCGTTCTGGCGCAGGTCGGCGTCGGCGTGGTGCGGGACGAGGACGCCGACACCGAGATGGGGCTCGCGGAGATGATGCTGCGCGCCGACCAGGCGCTCTACGCCGCCAAGACCTCCGGCAAGGGCCGCTGCATCCTGCATGGGGCCGCGGAGGTGACCCTCGACCGGCGGCCTGACGGCGCCGCCGAACCGGGATCAGCGGACCGCCAGAAGGTGCGGCGCGGGGCCGTCGCGGCCGTAGAGGTCGAGCATGTGCCGGCAGCCGCCCTCCGGGTCGGCGCGCAGGTCGCGCTCCAGCGCGTCCGCGTCCTTGCGCAGCCAGACCGAGCGCTTCTGGTAGAGGTCGGAATGGTTGATGCCGTGGTCCTGGGAGAAGCGCCGGAAGCTCGCGTCGTCGAGGCGCAGGCCCGGGCACAGCCGGCTCGCCACCTCGGCCTCCACCACCTCGCGCAGGCCCACCGCCGGCACGATGTGCCGGTCGCGGTAATGCGTGGCGCCGTTGGCGAACAGCACCCAGAGCACGATCGGCAGGCCGAGGCGGTAGGCGAGGCCGAACCGCTCGGATCGCGCCGCCTCGCGCGTGGCGGAATTGGCAAGCGTCGCCGGTCGTGCCGCCGCGTTCATCGCGCGCCTCCGCGGGTACGCCGGCGTCGATCGATCCCCGGGATGGTCATGGCTGCTCCGCGTCTTGGTCGCCGCCGAATGTAGCAAAAACCAGGCCGGGTTAGGTCGTCTTCATTTCTGGTTGTTGTCGGCATTGCGAATCAGCGGCACGAACACAGAATTTTGATTGGCGAACGTCCGATCAGGTCGCGTCCGGGGAAGGTTTGACGCGCCGATCACTGGCGCAGCGCCATCCCATTTGAATTCAATATTTCGACACGGAGACGCCGGGCACGGCATGCGATGCGCATTGCGGCTCCTTTTCCCAGGGGAGAAGGTCGGGATGAGGGGCGTGCCGGATCCAGAGGGGTCACGCCCTTCGCTGAGAGCGACACGCTTCACACATCCCCGCGTCTGGCGGTCCGCTTCGCGCGCATCCCCTCGCCCCGCGCGCGGGGAGAGGGCTTTGCCGACCCTGTCGTCGGCAAAGCGCGGCGGCATCCGACGGTGAGGGGGCTGCGACCGAGTAGGCTCGTCCGTCCGCACCCCCTCACCCTCGCTTCGGCTTCGCCTCCGCTTCCCGCCTGCACGACGAGGTGCAGTCGGGCCTCTCCCCGCCCACGGGGAGAGGGGGAACCCGCGCTTGGTCCGGCTTGCTGAGTCGCCGAGTTCTCAGACGACCGCCCCTCTTCCGCGGAGGAACGTCATCACAGATGGCACCGCACCGCCATTCCGGGGCGCCGAAGGCGAGCCCGGAATCCAGAACCGCCGACGCTGGGAAGCCCGGCTCGACCAGCGTGTCCGGATCCCGGGCTCCGCCGCGCGGCCCCGGGAGGATGTGGTGCTGCCAGTGGGTGTTCGACGAGCAAGTCGCCATCTGCGATCGCCCTGCCGGCAGAGGAGGGAGGGAAGGGCCAGTGCCGATACCCTCAGCCCTTCAAAGCCGCTCGGTGACGAAGCGCTCGGCGGCCGGGTCGTCGCCGAGGCGGCGGCTCTCGGACTGGAGCGTCGGCACCACCGCGTCGGCGCCCTCGGCGACGACGTAGTTGAGGTCGAGCCCCTCGCGGATGAAGCCGTGGGCGCGCATGTGGTCGAACAGGGTGAGCAGCGGCTTCCAGAACCCGTTCACCTCGACGAGCAGGATCGGCTTGCGGTGCCGGCCGAGCTGCGCCCAGGTGAGTTGCTCCACCAACTCCTCCAGGGTGCCGATGCCGCCGGGGAGCGCCACGAAGGCGTCCGAGCGCTCGAACATCAGGCGCTTGCGGGTGTGCATGTCGCCGACGACGATCGTCTCCTGGATGGCGTCGAGCATGTGCTCGCGCGACTTCAGGAAGTCGGGGATGATGCCGGTGACGCGCCCGCCCCCGGCCAGCACCGCGCGGGCGACCGTGCCCATCAGGCCGACGTCGCCGCCGCCGTAGACGAGGTCGAGCCCGGCGGCTGCGAGGGCGGCGCCGAGCGTCTCCGCCGCCTGCCGGAATGCCGGGTCCCCGCCGAAGCCGGAGCCGCAATAGACACAGACCGTCTTCACCGGCGCCATCCGGCCTCCTTCATCCAAGGTCGTCGTGTATCAAGGGTCGTCGTCATGAGCCGCCGGTCCGGGTCCCCGATCGGCAGACCGCCCGCGGGCAGGGGCGAAATCGGTGCCAAACTGCTGATCGCGAGGGGAATTCGTCGGCGCGTCGGCGCGGCGGCTTGGTCTCCCGGACATGTACGGTAAGATGGGCGGGACAGTCGACGGTTTTTCGCGAAAACGGGTCTCGAAAGTCCCGGCGGCCGGGCACGGTGTCGACGGGGGATGGAGCGCCATGACGGCGGAGTTGCGGCGCGGCGTGTTTCTGGCGGTCCTGGGCCTGTTCATCGGGCTCGGGCTGGTGGCGGCCCTGTTCGGCGGGCTCGACGCGTGGAAGCCCGCGCGCGTGGCCGGCGGCGACCCGGCGCCCGGCGCGGTGGGCGCCGGGT
>NZ_VRUT01000292.1:0-2714 GCF_008039465.1 Methylobacterium sp. WL120
GCCTACCTCACCGACGTCGTCACCCGCATCGTCGAGGGCCACCCGCAGCGCCGTCTCGACGACCTGCTGCCATGGGCCTACCCAGCCATGCCAGCCCTCAAAGCCGTGGCCTGAAAACAGCGCTTACATAAGAACCCGCTCCCCGCACGATCCTTGAAGGCGTTCGCTCGGCGGACGTACCCGAGCACTGTCCGCGGATTGCGGTGCCCTGAGAGTTCCATGATCCGTGCGAGATCAGCTCCGCGCTCGGTCGCCGTCGTGATGTAGCCAGCCCGCAGGGAGTGCACGCCGAACGTCGAGGCATCAAGCCCGGCCGCCGTGCAGTAGCGCTTGCCTTGTCAGCACACGTGCGCACGATGTCATGCCGACCTCGGGCCATGAGAGCATGAGGTCAAACCGACCACCAACGGGGACCTGTATGTCAAGGAAACGACCGTTTTCCCGACGTCACTGGGGTTCGTCCTTTGAACAGGCTTGAAAAGCTCTGTTCTTGTCGGGAAAACATGACTGGTTTTCTATTGCGGATTAAACGTGCCTGAATCAATATCCCGACATGCTCGTCGGATATGCCCGCGTTTCCACCCTCGACCAGAACCTCGACCTCCAACGCGATGCCCTCACCAGGGCCGGGTGCGAGAAGCTGTTCGAGGAGAAGAAGTCCGGCAAGGCCGGGACCAAGCGTCCGGAGTTCGAGGCGGCGCTCGCCTACCTGCGACCCACCGACGTGCTCGTGGTGTGGAAGCTCGATCGGCTGGGCCGGTCACTCGTCGAGATGATGCGCACCATCGACTCCTTACGCCTTAAGGAGATCCACTTCCGTTCGCTGACTGAGCAGTTCGACAGCGACACCGCCCATGGCCGGTTCGCCCTGCAGATGCACGGCGCCATGGCGGAGTACTTCCTCGACCTCAACCGCGAGCGCACGATGGAAGGGCTCAAGGCGGCGCTGGCCCGCGGACGCAAGGGTGGTCGGCCCAAGAAGTTGACGGAGGCCGACCTCGAGGTCGGTCGCGCCTTGTTACACAGCGGCACCATTTCGATCGCGGCCATTGCCAAACGCCTCGGGGTCAGCCGGGACACGTTCTACAACTACTTCCCGCAGGCGCGTGCACGCAGCCAAGCTGCAGCATCTGCCGGAAAAGGCTGACCTCCATGCCGATCCGGCGCGAGCATCGCTTCTTCTACCCCATCGACTGGCCGCAACTCTCCGCGGCGATCCGCTTCGGGCGGGCGGGTGGCGCCTGCGAGGGCTGCGGTCGGCCCCATGGGCTGACCGTGTACCATCTCGGTGATGGGCGCTGGTGGGATGCCAGCATCGGCGCCTGGCGCGATGGACAGGGTCGTACGCTGCGCAGCCTGCCGACGATCGAAGATCTCGGTCGCATCCGTACGACCCGCGTTGTGCTGGCGGCCGCGCACCGGGATCACGACACCACGAACAATCTCGACCGGAACCTCGCAGCCTTCTGCCAACGCTGCCACATCAACCACGATCGCCCCGAGCACCGGCGTCGACGCTGGCGCACCCTGTTCCGCCGTAGGGCGATGGGCGATTTGTTTCGGGGGCTCTACCCGACCGCGAACAAATCGAGCTGAAGCGTCGATCCCTGCCCCCTGCCCCGCCGGCCACCCCGTGGAAGTGGCTTGATCACCGGCAGGGCTCCGGTCCCCTTGGCATGCAGCACGGCCCCGATAATCTGGCAGCCGTCGCCCGGGTGATACACGTAAGCACGGCAGCCATCGGCCTGGAGGATCTCCTGAACAATCGCCTCGTCATCGGGACGTGCGCATAAGGCGTTCAGCAAACACGCTAGCCCAAGCGAGGCGATGTTCGAGAAGTAGAATTCGCGCTGGTACCCGGTCCAAACCTGATGCTGTGCACCGACACTGGTTCGCGCGAATGGATTGTGGGGCGCAAACACCGTGCTCTCGTCCAGGACGAAAGCGGCGATCGCATCGCGGTCAGCGATATGCAGCGCGGTCCGGATCGATGCGCCAAGCTGACGCCGGGGGATAGGCACGCGTTCACATCCTCATATCGTTATAGACTGAGATCGGCCCGAGCCACGGCAGAGACACGATCGATCCCGGTTCGGCGCATGTCTCGAAAAAGAAGCCCCTCAACATCCAAAAAGAGGTCTGACTACGCCTGTTTGGCTATGTCCTTGCCAAACAGATCGTTTTACGAATTGACGCCATGCCACAGCTTGCAGGCGTACCCACTTCTGGGTTCGAACTTCGGATCCTGCGCCGTCCTTGCGATGGTAGCGGGCGTATCGAGACGCGGCACATCCACATCGAGGCGAGCTCGGGAGATCAGGCGATCGCTCAAGGCAGGTTTCTCGCTGAGGCGATCCTTGAGGGCTGGTCCGGTGTGGCGACGCTCACCAACGAAGCTGGTGCCCTGATCTGGTCGACGCGCAAGGACATGCCGCCGCCGACAGCACCTGGCATGATCTGATCGCTGGCCACCCGCCGCGTCTGGGCGTGACCAAGGCCGGAGAGACGCTTGGTCAGCCCCCATTGAAGTGGTCCGCCCTTTGGTATGGCTTTTGAGCCTGGAGGACGGACGAGATGGCAAAACACCCGAAGCCCGAGGAGATCGTCGCGAAGCTCCGTCAGGCGGACGTGCTGATCTCACAGGGCCAGAGCGTGGCCGATGCAATCCGCGCGCTCGGTGTGAGTTCGGTGACGTACTACCGGTGGCGGCGTGA
>NZ_VRUT01000293.1:0-2590 GCF_008039465.1 Methylobacterium sp. WL120
CTCCCCAACCCTCCCCCCCCGGGAGAGGGAGCAGCACCGCCCATACGGCGGGTCGCCTTGGCCGCGTCATCAAGGGCAGCCGACATGAGCGTCATCGTCCAGCCCGCCGACCTCGCGATCGCGGCCCTGCGCGACCGCGGCGGCCCGGCCCAGCCGCTCCTGTCGGTCTCGGGCCTCGTCAAGCACTTCCCCGTGCGCAAGGGCGTCGGGGGCAAGAAGTCGGTCGTGCGCGCCGTCGACGGCGTCGACTTCCAGGCCTTGAAGGGCGAGACCCTCGGGATCGTCGGCGAATCCGGCTGCGGCAAGTCGACGACGGCCAAGCTCCTGATGGGGCTGATCGAGCGCGACCAGGGCGAGATGCTGTTCGACGGCGAGGCGGTGGGCTCCCGCGCGATGCCGTGGCGGACCTATCGCCGCCAGGTGCAGATGGTGTTCCAGGACAGCTACGCCTCGCTCAACCCGCGGATGACGGTGGAGGCCTCGATCGCCTTCGGGCCGACGGTCAACGGAGTCGGCAGCCGCGAGGCGATCGAGCGCGCCCGCGGGCTCCTCGCCCGCGTCGGCCTGGAGCCGAAACGCTTCGCCGGGCGCTACCCGCACGAGCTGTCCGGCGGCCAGCGCCAGCGGGTCAACATCGCCCGCGCCCTGGCTCTGGAGCCGCGGCTGATCCTCCTCGACGAGGCGGTCTCGGCCCTCGACAAGTCGGTGGAGGCGCAGGTGCTCAACCTGCTCCTCGACCTCAAGGCGGAGTTCGGGCTGACCTACCTGTTCATCAGCCACGACCTCAACGTGGTGCGCTTCATCTGCGACCGGGTGATGGTGATGTATCTCGGGCGCGTCGCCGAGCTCGGCCCCTCGGACACGGTGCTGGCCGAGCCCGCCCACCCCTACACCCAGGCGCTGCTCGCCTCGATGCCGTCGCTCGATCCCGACAACCGTACGCAGGCCGCCCTGCTCACCGGCGACCCGCCGAACCCGATCGACCCGCCCGACGGCTGCCGCTTCCATCCGCGCTGCCGCCTCGCCGAGCCGGTGTGCTCCCAGGCGACGCCGCCGCTCGCCCCGATCGCGCCGCTGCACCAGGCCGCCTGCCTCGCGCGTCAGCCGGGCTCGGGCCATTCCCTTGCGCCCGCCGCCGAGCAGGTGGCGGCATGAGCGGACCCATGAACGCGAATCCGAACGCCCCCGCCGTCGAGCTCGTCGACCTCAAGGTCGGCTTCGGCAAGGTCGAGGTGGTCGACGGCGTCGACCTCCGGCTCGAGCGCGGCCAGGCCATGGCGCTGATCGGCGAGTCGGGCTCGGGCAAGAGCGTGACGCTGCGCGCGATCCTACGCCTCTTCCCGGAAGGCCGCAGCCGCACCCGCGGCAAGATCGCGGTGGCGGGCCGCGACGTGCTGGCCCTGTCGAAGCGCGAGCTGGCGGATTTCCGCGGGCACGTCGCCGCGATGATCTTCCAGGAGCCGCTGCTCGCCTTCGATCCGGTGTACACCGTCGGCCGCCAGATCACGGAGGCGATCCGCCGGCACGAGAAGATCGACGCGGCCGGCGCCCGGCAGCGGGCGCTCGCGCTGTTCGAGCGCGTCCGCATCCCGAGCCCGGAACGGCGCCTCGACGCCTACCCGCACGAGATGTCGGGCGGCATGCGCCAGCGCGCGATGATCGCGCTCGCGCTCGCCTGCCGGCCGCAGGTGCTGCTCGCCGACGAGCCGACCACCGCGCTCGACGCCACGGTGCAGATCCAGATCCTGCTGCTGCTGCGCGAGCTGCAGCGCGACCTCGGCCTGTCGATCATCCTGGTGACGCACGATCTCGGCGCGGCGGTCGAGGTCGCCGACCGGATCTCGGTGATGTATGCCGGCCGCATCGTCGAGACCGGCACCGCGCACCAAGTGGTGCTCGATCCCCACCACCCCTACACGATCGGCCTGCTGCGCAGCCGCGCGGAGGGGGCGCTGGCCAAGGAAGTCGACGGAAAGCGCGCACGGCTGCAGACGATCCCGGGGAGCCCGCCGGACCTCGCCAACCGCCCCGCCGGCTGCCCGTTCGCCCCGCGCTGCTTCCTCGCGATCGACAAGTGCCGCGAGACCCCGCCCTCGGTCGAAGTCGGCGGCGGGCACCTGGCCGCCTGCTGGCGCACGGAGGAGGCGTCCGCCGCCTACCGCGCCGGGCCGCAGCCGGTGAGAGCCGAGGCGGCGGCCTGAGCCGGCGGACCACATCCGTCACTTCAATCGGCTGAAGCCGTCGCCGGCCGGGAAGCCCGATCCCCGGTGTGCAGGATCGTGCTCTGAGCCTCGGCCTTGTGGAACCCGCGCATCAGCCCCCGCCGGCGGCCCGCAAGGTCGTCGCCATGCGCGTCACCGCCGGCGCGATGGCGCGCTCGGGCACGGCGGCGTAGCCGAGGAGGAGGCCCGGGGCGGCGTTGCCCGGGTCGGAATAGTAGGCCGAGAGCGCCACGGCCGCGATGCCGGCCTGCGCCAGGGCGGCCACGGCCGCGACATCGCCGAGGCGGGACGGCCAGTCCGGCCCCGGGCGGGCGACGAGGTGCATCCCGCCCTCCAGCGGCGCGACGTCGAGCAGGCCGGCGGCCCGG
>NZ_VRUT01000294.1:0-2580 GCF_008039465.1 Methylobacterium sp. WL120
TCACGCCGCCACCGGTAGTACGTCACCGAACTCACACCGAGCGCGCGGATTGCATCGGCCACGCTCTGGCCCTGTGAGATCAGCACGTCCGCCTGACGGAGCTTCGCGACGATCTCCTCGGGCTTCGGGTGTTTTGCCATCTCGTCCGTCCTCCAGGCTCAAAAGCCATACCAAAGGGCGGACCACTTCAATGGGGGCTGACCAGCCGCCGGACATCGCTCGGCCCGCAAACCGAAGTGTGCATTTGCACATTTGCACAAATACGTAAATGTGCAGATACGGCGGTCCCGTTCAAAGGCAGGCTCTGTCCGCGTACCCGGGGGATCGTGAAGCCGTTCTCGGCCGCGCCCGGCGGCGACCATAACGGTCGGCTGGGAGTCATCAGGCGACGAGCTTGGTACTCTTCACGTCGTAGTGTCCAGCGACATCCGGAACTAACCCCTTGGCGTCACGAGGAACAGGCCCCGATGCCGTTTGCCATGTCTGATTGATGTTGGCTGAGCGTCGCAGTGGCGTTCTGCAGAAGGCCACTGCGACGCTTTTCGCGAAGCCGGTAGCTGTCGCCCCGGATCGTGATCACGTGGCTGTGGTGGAGCAGCCGATCGAGGATGGCGGTGGCCACCACCGGATCGCCGAAGACGCTGCCACATTCGCCGACGACCCGGTTCGAGGTGACGAGCATGGCGCCGCGCTCGTAGCGCCGGCTCAAGAGCTGGAAGAATAGATGCCCAGCATCGGGCTCGAAGGGCAGGTAGCCGAGTTCGTCGATGATCAGCACCCTGGGCTTGGCGTAATGGGTGAGCCGCTCTTCGAGCCGGCCTTCCCCGTGCGCTTTTGCGAGTTGGGCCACCAGCGTCGTGGCCGGCTTGAACACCACGGAATAAGCCGCCACGATGGCTTCCCGGCCGAGGGCGACCGCCAGGTGCGTCTTGCCGATACCCGGTGGTCCAAGGAAGAGAACTGCCTCGCCGTTGGCAATGAAGCGACCGGTCGCGATCTCCCGGATCTGCGCCTTGTCAAGCGAGGGCTGTGCCCCGAAGTCGAAGCCGGTGAGGTCGCGCACGAATGGGAAGTGGGCGAGGCCGAAGCTCATGTCGATCCGGCGCTGATCCCGGCGGGCGACCTCACGCTCGCAGAACAGGGTCAGCGCCTCGCGAATCGTCAGGTCCCGCCGTCCCGCCTCGTCGATCAGGCTATCGAGCTGATCACGGAGCACAGTCAGCTTCAGGCAGTTCAGCAGCGCGGTGAGGTAGTCGTGCGCGTCCACCCGCGCACGGTAATGACCTGCTTGCTGAAGGCTTATTCTTGATATGCTCCTGTATTGCGTCGCTCGGCCGGAAAACGAAGGATGTGAGGAATGCCTCATCCTCCCAATAACGTCACTGTCATCAGACGGCGCGTCGCCTGCGGCGGCTGATCATCGAAGGCTTTTCGGCGCTCCGGCTCGGCTGCGGCAATGACACAGGGCTTCTCCCGGCCAAGGCACAAGCAGGGCGCCTTACCGAACGTCCGTCAAGCAGATACCAAAATACACATTTGCGCATTTGCGCAATTGTGTGATAATCCGATGCTACGACAGGTAGGCATGCCCCCCCGCCCTACCTCGGGACGGCAACGCTTGACGAGAGGTACAGGGAGATCTTCGATGCCCCGGGTCGCCGTTCTGCTCGACGAGGGCGAGCATTCGAACCTTAAGGCGTATGCGGCCAGAAGCCGGAAGTCGATGAACGACGTGATCAAGGCCGCGATCGCATCGTACACTGTCAGGACGGTCCACGGCCCTCTTACTAACGACCGGAAGGCGCAGGTACGCGAGAAGAAGCGCGTCGCGGGCCTTTGCGAGGAGTGTGCGCCCGAACTATTCGCGGAGGGAGAGACCTTCGGCGTGACGGAGTTCCGCAAACGCCTAGTGCAGAGAAGCACAACGCAAACAGTCCCGACTCGCAAAGAGGTCGCTAAATTCGACGAGGAGAGCGCCTACAAGCTTCTCCACGCGCGATCGGGATCCGGCAAGACGTTCGATTCCCTCGGGGAGCAGCGCTACCAAGTGCGGCCATTGATCTATCGGGCACGGGAGATAAGGCGACGAGAAGGATAGCCTCCCGCGTCGCGAAGTTCTGGCGCCATTCGAAGACTGCCGGGTTGCACCGAGCCTAGCTGCGACTCGGCCAAGCCATCCAGGATTTTCTTAGGGCATCCGGATCGAGACATCGCCGGGACGCGATGTCATTTCACTGCGCGGAAAGAAAGACCTCAACGGGTGGGACGGCGTGGGCGCTCGCGATCCCGCACCGTATCGACAACCGCCCGCAGGGTGTCGCCGAGCCCGAGGCTCGCGTGCACCGCCGCCAGACGAAGCGGTTCTTCTCCAGGCGCTTGGCGAACAGGCACAGGCCCTGGCCGTCCCACCACTGGCCTGCCCCCATTCGGTGGCCCAGGTTCGAAGTTAGTGAATTGTCGGTCGCGTGACGATGGCGGAGTGGGCGACCGGCGCTGAACCGCTGGGTTCAGGTGGCCATATGACAACCTGTGGCGCAGGCGGCTGGTAGCCGAGTGACGAGTGCGGCCGGATGGTGTTGT
>NZ_VRUT01000295.1:0-2543 GCF_008039465.1 Methylobacterium sp. WL120
TCGCCCGCCTGCGCGCCGAGATCGACCGCCGCCGCCGGCCGCTGCTGCTCGGCCTCGCGGCGATCGTGCTCGCGCTCGGAGCCCTGCAGGCGATCAGCATGCGCCCGACCTCGAACGGCGACGCCGCCCGCGCGACTCAGCCGCCGACGGTGCTGGCCGACACCGCCGCGCCCAGGACCGAGCCAAAGAGCGAGCCGAAGGCCGAGCCGCGGGCCGAGAAGCCCGAGCCGGCGATGCCGGCGGAGGCCCGCCCGATCCCGGCCGACCCGCAGACCACCCAGTCGCTTCCGACCCCCACGGAGGCGAAACCGGCCTCGGCCAGGAGCGCGGTGCCGCAGGTGTCGAGCATGGCCTCGCTCGCCGGCGACCTCTCCGCCCTGCCCGCCGGCCTGTCGAAGCTGCGCCAGGCGGCGCAGGACGGCGACGGCGTCGCGGTCTGGGAGCTCGCCGGGCGCGCCGCGGACGGGCGCGGCCTGCCCCGCGACCTGTCGCTGGCGGCCAAGCTCTACGAGAAGCTCGCCGGCGCCGGCTACGCGCCGGCCCAGTACAAGTATGCCGGGCATTTCGAGAAGGGCGCCGGCCTCGTGCGCGACCTCGACAAGGCCAAGATGTGGTACGGCCGCGCCGCCGAGCAGGGCCATGCCCGCTCGATGCACAACCTCGCGGTGATCTACGCCGAGAACCCGGGCGCCACCGGCAAGCCGGACTACGCGTCGGCCGCCTCGTGGTTCAGGCAGGGCGCCGAGTACGGCGTCCGCGACAGCCAGTACAACCTCGCGGTGCTCTACGCCCGCGGCCTCGGCCTGACCCAGGACCTCGCGCAATCCTACGCGTGGTTCGCCGCCGCCGCCGCACAGGGCGACGAGGATGCCGGCAAGAAGCGCGACGACGTGGCGACCAAGCTGAACCCGTCCGACCTCGCCGCGGCGCGCAGCCTCGCCGCGAACTTCAAGCCGCACCGCCTCGACCGCGCGGTCAACGAGCCCCCGGTCTCGAAGGACGCCGCCGGGCCGATGACGCTCCTCGGCGCGCCGGCACCGATGGCGCCGGCCCTCGCCCCGGCCGGCCGCAAGGGCGTCTGAGCGCACAGCGATCCGCCCGGGACGACGACCCTGGCGGCGAAGCTTGACCATGATGCCGCAGTGCGGGAACCACTCTGCCGTGGCGTTCGTAGAATCGTGTGATTCGTTAGGCGACCGCCGATCCGCAGCGGGCAAACCGGAGATCGGATGGCGCGCGTCTCCCCCGTACCGACCGGCGCCGTCCTCCTCGGCGTCGCAGGGCTGATCCCGTTCGTGGGCTTCGCCGCGCTCGCCGTCAGCGGCAGCGACGGCGGCCTCGGCACGATCGGCCTGTCGCCGCGCACGATCCTCTCGGCCTACGGGGCGGTGATCGCGTCGTTCCTCGGCGGCATCCGCTGGGGCGCGGCCGCCGCGCGCAACGCCGGCAACGCCGACTACCTCATCGCCATCGTCCCCTCGCTCCTGGCTTGGGCCGCGCTTGCGGCGCCGGCGCCGTGGGACCTGCGGACCCTCGGCGTCCTGGTGCTCGCCTGGGGAATCGTGGACCAGGACCTCGTCCGGCGCGGCCTCGTCCCGGTCTGGCTCGGGCGCCTGCGCCTCGTGCTCTCCGGCGTCGCCGGCGCCGCCCTGCTCGTCGCCGCCTGACGCCCGCGATCAGAACGGCAGCTTCATCCCGGGCGGCAGCGGCAGGCCCTTGGTCAGCTCGGCCATGCGCTCCTGCGCCGCCTGCTCGGCCTTGCCCCGCGCGTCGTTGACGGCGGCGAGGACCAGATCCTCCAGGATCTCGCGCTCGTCGGCGACCATCAGGCTCGGATCGATCGCGACCGCCTTAACGAGCCCCTTGGCCGTCATCGTCACGCGCACCGAGCCGCCGCCGGAGGCGCCCGAAACCTCGACCGTGTCGAGCTCGGCCTGGATGCCGGCCATCTTCTCCTGCATGGCCTGAGCCTGCTTCATGATGCCCATGATGTCGCGCATGCGGGTCGGTCTCTCGGTTGCGAAGTGAGGACGTGATCTGGGGAGCCGGTCTGGCGGATGCCAGCGTCAGGCGTCGTCGGCTTCGACATCCTCGAGGCCGGCCCCATCGAGCCCGGCGGGCGCTTCGAGGTCGGCCGGCGCCTCGGGCGCGGTGTCGCGCACGTCCACGATCTGTGCGCCGGGGAAGCGCGCCAGCACCTCGCGCACCAGCGGATGCGAGGCTGCGTTCTCGCGGCGGCTCTCCACCGCGGCGCGGGCCTGTGCGTCCAGCGTCGGCGCGCCCGCTTCCCGCGAGGCCGTGACGACCCAGCGCCGGCCGGTCCATTGTTCGAGCGCCTTGGCGAGGTCGGCATGCAGCGACGGGCGCCCGCCCTCCGCCTGCCGGAACTCGATGCGGCCGTTCTCGAAGCGCACGAGGTGTGCCTCGCGCTCCAGCGCCGACTTCAGCAGGATGTCGCGGCGCGCGTCGGCCAACGCCACCACGTCCTCGAACCGCGACAGGCGCGGGCCGGCCGGCTCGGCGGGCCGAGCCTGCGTCACGGG
>NZ_VRUT01000296.1:0-2522 GCF_008039465.1 Methylobacterium sp. WL120
GGGCGCGGTGCCGCGAGGGCGGCGGACTCGGCCTCGGGTGCGGCGCTCTCGAACGGCTCCTGGCCTGTGAGCAGGTTCGGCGGCGCCTGCCAGACGAAGGCGTCGATGCGGCCGGAGACCGGGGAGATCGGCTCCCAGGTCGGCGAGGCGACGCCGTCGGCGATCCAGACGGGGTCGCGCGGGGCATGCGCGGCACGCGCCAACCACTCGCGGGCGCGGCCCGAGCCGGCGCCGTGCTCGGCTTCCTCGATCCGCGCCATCATCAGGCAGGTCCGCACGGTCGGGCCGTCGTCGAGGAGCGGCTGGATCGCCTCGCGCGCCTTGGCGAAGTCGCGGGCGTCGAAGGCGGCCTGGGCGAGGGCGAGGCGCGCCTCGGGGGTCCAGGACGAGAGCTTGGCCAGGGTCTCGGCCCGCGTCAGGCGGTCCCGCACGGAATCACCCGTGCGCAGGTTGAGGTAGACCTTGGCGAGGTCCGGGTGCGGGTTGGCCTTCCAGGCCGCCTCGACGATCTTGGCGGCCTTCTTCAGGTCGCCGCGGCGCGCCAGCAGGCGCCCGGCGATGCAGGCGGCGGGAACGAGGTCGGGCGCGAGCTTGACCGCCTGGAGCGCGCGCTCGGTGGCGGCTTCGGGCTCGCCGGCCTCGCGCACCTGCGCCATCGCGGTGAGCAGGACCGCGCGCTGGCGGCGCGCCTCCGCCTTCTCGATCAGCCCGAGGGAGCCGCGGCGCTCGACGATCTCAAGCGCGCCGCCCCAATCGCCGTCGGCGCATTGCGCCTCGAGCACGGCGTCGTTCGCCCAGGTGACGCTGGGGGCGAGGCGTGCGGCTTCCGCGGCGTAGGCGCGGGCGGAGACGTCGTCCTCGCGGCGGCGGGCCTCGACGAACAGGCCGCGCAGGCCGAGCACCCGGGTCTCGGGGTCGTCGACCATGCGCTGGAAGGCGCTCTCGGCCGCCTGTCGGTCGCCGGAGATCTGCGCCGCCTGGGCCTTGAGCAGCAGGGTCAGCGGCTCGGCGCCGAGCAGGCGCTCGGCGTCGCCCGCATGGCGGCGGGCGGCGAGCGGGTCGCCCGACCCGACGGCGACCATGCCGCGCGACAAGGCGGTGAAGCCCTTCGCCCGGCGCCGCTCGCGCGAGCCGTTCACCAGGGTGTCCGGCAGGGTGATGAGGCCGCGCACCACGGCCCAGACCAGGCCGAGCACGATCGCCGCGACGCCGACGCCGACGAGCGCGATGGCGAGGCTGGTGGCCACCTCGTACCCGTTCCACACGATGGTGACCGAGCCGGGTCGGTCGGCGATCCACACCGCCCCGAAGGCGGCGACGGCAAGCAGGGCCAGGAAGGCGAGGGCGCGCCACATGAGGTCGGGTACTCCTGTCAGCCGCGAGAACGGCGTCGCGTCGCGACGAGGTCGTGGGCGGGGGCGTCGGGCGCCCCCGCGGGATGGTGTGTCGCCGCGATCACGACTTGAGACTGATCACGGCTTCGATGCGATCACGGCAAGGAATGCATCAAGGTTTGGCGGCCGGCGCGGTCGTCGGCAGGCCCTTGAAGGCGTCGGAGAGCAGCGCCTGCGCCGCCTGCGCCGCGGCGGCCCGCGCCGTCAGCGTCGCGCCGAAGCCGCCGGCCTGCGCCTTCAGGTCCTGCGGCATCGCCGCGTAGGCCTGCGACGCCTCGAGCAGCGTGCCGCTGTCGAGCGCCGCCTGGACCTTCGCCACCGGATCGGTGTCGGCGGCCTCGGCCGTTTGCGGCGCGTCGACCTTGCGGACCTGCACGATCGAATCCGCGATGCTGAGGAAGCGGCTCTTCAGGTCGCCGTTGGCGGCCACGTCCTTGGAGGCCGCCGCCTTGCGCGCCGCCGCCGCCTTGTCGGTGATCGGCCGGAACTCGGCGGCGAGCTGGTCGGCCGTGGGCGCGCCCTTGTCGGCGAAGGGCGCCAGGGCGTCGATCCGGCTCGTGTCGCCGGTCTCGAGCTTGCGCAGGGTCGCCAGCGGCTCGGCATAGGGCACGCCGGCGTCGAGCGCGGCGGCGATTCGGTCCGCTGTGACGACCTTCAGCGCGGCCTGTACGGTGCTGGCCTCGGCCCGCAGGGCCACCGCCTTGTCGAGGGCCGCGACCTTCTCCGCCTGCTCCTGCAGGCGCCGGTCGAGGGCCTTGGTCGCCGCCTCGGCTGTGCTCCTGCCGGCCTCGGCCGCCTCGCGGCTGGCCTGGGTCGCGGTCTGGACCGCCTCGGTGGCGGCCTTCACTCGGTCGTCGAGGGTCTTCTGCAGGGCGTCGAGGCGCTGGCCGAGCGCCTGGTCGGCCTCGGCGTTCGCCTTGGCGCGCGTCTCCACCTCGCCCTGGAGTGCGGCGAGCTTCGGGGCGAGGTCGGCCGCCGGCGCGCGCGCCGCCTTGTCGGGCGCCTTGTCCTCGAGCGCCTTCACGCGCCCGTCGAGGGCGGCCATCTGCTTCGGCCCATCGCCGGCCTGGGTCGCGCCGAGGCGCGCATCCGCCGGCTGGTCGCGGCCCGGCTCCTCCTGCAGGGCGG
>NZ_VRUT01000297.1:0-2515 GCF_008039465.1 Methylobacterium sp. WL120
CTTCTTCATGGGGGCGATCCTCAGTGTCCGGTGCGGGTGCGGGGCGGGAGGTTACCCATCATGGCCAGCATGGCGTCGATGTCGGGCGCCTCCTCCGCCTCCTCCGGGATCGGCTTGTCGTAGACGGAGGCCCGCGCGCGCTTGGGCTGCTCCGTGGGATGGTGGGCGATCTGAAGCGTGGGCTTAGCCGAGGGCTGCGGTTGCCTGGGCTGGGGTGCGGCCGTGGGCTCGGGCGCTGCCTTGGGGTGCGGCTCCAGCAAGACAGCCTCGAAGCGGACCCCCTGTTCTGCTTCGAGGCGGTACCAGCCCGACGCCATCTTCAGCATTTTGGCGTTGGCCACGGTCGCGTAGCGGTCGTGATCGTCACGCCCGGTGAGCTCGATGTCGTTGTCGATCAGGGCATCCAGGATGGCCAGGATCACTTCGCGTCGGAACTCCGCCTTCATGGTCTTGCCGGGTGTGGTCTTCTCCAGCGCCTTCATCATCACGGCGGGCGCGAACACGGCCGGGCGCTGGCGTCCCGTCGGCGTCCGGAACCGCAGGTCGGGTTCGAGGTGCCCGAGCTGCGGGTGGCCCGCGACGCTGCGCTTCGCGTCGGCGACCACGGTGTCGATGCAGTCGTCGTAGTGGCGGCGGCGGGCCTCATCCACGGGCCAGGACTTGAGTCTGGCTTCGATCCTGATCTTGGGCATCGGTCGGGGTCCTTAGGTTCAGGTGTTGGCGGGAATGGACGAGGCGGCGCATGCGGGGGCGGCCGCCCGTTCGGCTTCGTCGGCGGCGATCTCGGCCGTCACCCAGCGCAAGTCGGCCTTCCAGTCGAGAAGGTATCCGGCTTCCCGGGCGAGGTTCTTGAACTCGATCTCCGTCCAGGCGGTGAGGCGATCCTTGCGGATCGTGCCGGCGCAGACGTCGCGGCCCTCGGTGACGTAGGCCTGGTACGCCGGGAGCGAGCCGTACTCCTAGATGACGCGCTGGCGGCGGGACTCTGACATCCGAGCGATCCTCGTGCTGCGGGTGGGAGGGGATCGCCGGGGCGCATCGGCCCCGGCGGATGCCTCAGGCCTTCCGGGCGGCCTCGGCGGCCATCCAGGCGAAGAGCGCGTCGAGGTCGGGCTCCTCCTCCGCTTCCACCGCCGCCTTCCGCGCGGCCTGCTCGGCCATGGCGGCGAGCATCGCGTCGATGTCGGGCTCCTCCTCGTGGACCTGGGTGGCGGTGTTCGGGGCGTTGCTCATCGTCGGCTCCTTGTCTTGGTTGGTGTTCAACCGTGACACAAGCTCAAACTTTCCGTCAACGGAAATTGGCAAAAATTGCGAAAGAAAATCGCACTGATTTTCGCTGCATGAAGCGACGCCCCTTTGGGTATCATTTCGATGCAGGGTGTCTCGACCGGCAAAACCATGCTCGGTTGACGGCGGCGCGGGCAGGATTGGATCGCCTAGGGAACGGGCCGTCGGCCTACGTAGTCCAACCCTGTATGGGGCGGGGCGGCCCCGCGGGCCCGCTGGGCCTCGCGGTCGGGACGGGTCGGCGCCTCAGGCGTCGGCGTCGGCGTCGTCGGCCAGCAGCTCCGGGAACAGCGCCCCGATGGCCAGCAGGGTGAACACCGCCATGAAGTAGCCGGCCTCCGTCGGCGGCGACGCCATGGCGGATCGCGCCTCCCTCAGGGCGTCGGCGGCGAACAGGCGGGCGTCGCGCTCCTGGACGGTCATGCGTCGAGCTCCGGCCCCCAGCCACGCAGTGCGCGGTACCGGCGGACAAGGCCGACGAGGTCGGCGGCGGCCGCGCCGATGAGGGTCACCACGGGCCGGTCCCCGCAGGATTGTCCCCGCACGAGGACGAGGGCGATGCCCCGATCGCCGACGACCTGAACGATCGCGTCCGCGTCATGCGGAAGGTCGGCGGCTTCGAGCCACGCCAGCACCGTCGGCACGGAGCCGGACGGGACCAGGCCAACGAAACCCGTCTCGGGCAGCGTCGGCGGGATCGCGGCGACTAGCTCCGGGGCGGACAGGCAGCCGCCTAGGCTGGGATCGGCAGCAGGGCGGCGGCGAGGGCGAGGGCGGCGAAGCGGGTCTTGCGGCGAGCTCCCGATCCGGCCAGCGCAGGTGGCGCGTCGCGCGCGCGTCACCGGACAGGTGGGTCCGGCGGACGATCTCCTTCACGGAGCCGGGCGAACGCCGGGTCAGCAGGTCGATGTCGCGGGCTTGGACGCCATCGCACCAGGCATCGAGGATATCGTCCCGGTCGAGAGCCGGCGGCTGACCGCTACGCTTGAACGGCTTGGCCGGGCTCGGCTTGCGCCACCCGATCGGGCGCCCGGTCTTACGTGTCGGAAGCTCGATTCCTTCGAGGCGGGCCTGGCGAACGATCGCCCCGACGGCACACGTGTAATTACCCACCCCTGTGACCGCTGGGTTCAGGCGCCAACGGTTTTGAGGATGGTGCCGAAGGAGGTGCTGCCTGTGAGGCGGGCGGTATCGACCACGGTGCGGATGTCGGCCTCGCCCGCAGCGG
>NZ_VRUT01000298.1:0-2497 GCF_008039465.1 Methylobacterium sp. WL120
CTGTTGATTTCCGCTGAGAGTTGACCCGGCGTTTTCGTTGAGAAGTGACCCAGGTTCAGGGGTTGATGTTTATCATTGGGTGGGTCTGGTCAACTCACGGTGCGGCTCCTTTTCGGCTTTCCGGCTGCGGCACTTGCCCTGAAGCGGAAGCTGTCGTTTCCGGTCTCTAGGATGTGGCAGTGGTGGGTGAGGCGATCGAGCAGCGCGGTAGTCATCTTGGCATCGCCGAAGATCCCGGCCCATTCGCTGAAGCTGAGGTTGGTGGTGATCACGACGCTGGTGCGCTCGTAGAGCTTGGACAGCAGGTGGAACAGCAGGGCCCCTCCTGAGGCGCTGAAGGGAAGATAGCCCAGTTCGTCTAAGATGATGAGGTCTTGACGCAGCAGCCGTTCGGCCAACTGGCCCGCTTTGTTTTGGGCTTTCTCTTGTTCGAGGGCATTGACCAGGTCGACGGTCGCGAAGAAGCGGACCTTCTTGCGATGATGCTCGACGGCCTGCACGCCCAGGGCGGTCGCGATATGCGTCTTGCCGGTGCCCGGGCCACCGATCAGGACGACGTTGTGTGCGCCGTCGATGAAGTCGCCTCCGTGCAGAGTGCGAACCATGGCCTCGTTGACCTCGCTGGCAGCGAAGTCGAACCCGGTCAGATCCTTGTAGGCCGGAAAGCGGGCGGCCTTGATCTGGTAGGCGACGGATCGAACCTCCCGCTCGGCCATCTCGGCCTTGAGCAGCTGGGACAGGAGCGGGACGGCTACCTCGAAGGCGGGTGCGCCTTGCTCCATGAGATCAACGACGGCCTGAGACATGCCGTACATCTTGAGCCCGCGCAGCATGACGATGATGGCGGCGCTGGCGGGATCATGACGCATGGCGCACCGCCTTCCTGCGGAGCGCGTCGTAGCGCTCGACATCAGCCTTCGGCTCCTGGCGCAAGACGAGCGCCTGTGGGGCATCGATCGTGGCCACGCTCGATGGCTTACCGTCGAGCAACCGGTGCAGGATATTGAGGACGTGGATCTTGGTGGGAACGCCGCCGTCGAGCGCCAGTTCGACCGCGCAGAGAACGGCCTGCTCGTCATGATGCAGCACGAGTGCCAGAATCTCCACCATCTCCCGATCGCCGCCAGGATGCTTGAGGAGGTGACCTTGCAGCCGCCGGAACGCGTCCGGCATCTCGGCGAAGGGAGCCCCGTTGCGCAGGGCGCCTGGCTTGCGCTGGATGACGGCCAGGTAGTGGCGCCAGTCGTAGACCGTGCGCCCGGCCATGGTATGCGAGCGCGCGATGACCCGGGGATGCTCGCACAGGATCCGGCCTTCCGCGGCCACAACGATGCGCTGCGGGTAGATCCGCAGGCTCACGGGACGGTTGGCAAGAGAGGCCGGAACCGAATAGCGGTTGCGCTCGAAGTGCACGAGGCAGGTCGGCGAGACCCGCTTGGTGTGCTCGACGAAGCCGTCGAAGGGACGGCCAAGCGGCATCAGGCTCGGCACCTCATTGGTCCACGCATCCGCAAGCGTGCCGGGAAGCTCCCCATGCGGGATCTCCTTCCAAGCCGCAATGCAGCGCGTCTCGAGCCAGGCGTTCAGCCCGTCGAGATCGGCGAAGCTGGGTAACGGTTGCCATAGCCGACGACGCGCATCCTGGACGTTCTTCTCGACCTGACCCTTCTCCCAGCCCGATGCGGGATTGCAGAAAGTTGTGTCGAACAGATAGTGGCTTGCCATAGCGGCGAAGCGCCCATTCACCTGCCGAGCCTTGCCAGACCCCACCCGATCCACGGCGGTCTTCATGTTGTCGTAGATGCCACGTCCCGGGATGCCGCCCAGCACGCGGAAGGCATGGAAGTGCGCGTCGAACAACATCTCGTGGGTCTGAAGCGGGTACGCCCGCACGACGAAGACCCGACTATGCGACAGCTTGGTGTGAGCGACCTGGAGCTTGACGCGCTCGCCCCCGAGAACCGCCCAGTCCTCACTCCAGTCGAATTGGAACGCCTCCCCTGGGGCGAAGACCAGAGGAACGAACGTTCCCCGTCCCGTGGTCTGCTGCTGGATCTGCCGGTCTTCTTTCCAACTGCGGATGAAAGCTGCGACCCGACCGTAGGAGCCGTCATATCCCAGAAGAACTAGATCGGTGTGCATCTGCCGCGCCGTGCGCCGCTGCTTGCGTGACCTACTCGCCTCCGTCTGCAGCCAGCCCGACAGCTTCGCGGCGAACGGGTCCAACTTGCTGGGCCGCTCCGGCACTCGGTAGAGCGGCTCCTTCTCATCCGACCGCAGGTACTTGCGGATCGTGTTGCGCGACAATCCTGTACGTCGCGAAATCTCCCGGATCGGCATCCCTTCTCGGAACGCCCAGCGCCGAATGACACTCAATAACGCCATGTCGATCACTCCATGACCCCCCGACCAAAAAGCCAGGGGTGGGTTCAGACACGGGTCACTTCTCGATGGAAACTTCCGGCTCCGCCGGGTCAACTCTCAGCGGAAATCAACA
>NZ_VRUT01000299.1:0-2486 GCF_008039465.1 Methylobacterium sp. WL120
TCCATGGCCAACCGCAGGCGCGGCGAGGTCGCCCGCCTGCAACGCGTCCTCGAGCTCCGCCAGGGCGCCGAGGGTGAGGCAGAGGGTGTAGCGGGTCCCCCCGAGATCGAGCGGCACCTCGCCGCGCCTGCGGTTGGCCATGGATGGGTGTCTCCTAGGGTGGCCTTCGACCGGCTCGGTCGAAGGCGTCCGCCGCACCGGCGGCGGCGTGCGGTCGCGCTGGCCGACTGGCGTCGGGATGGTTCCTTCCTGGTGGCCTTCGACCGAAACCGGTCGAAGGCGCCCGCCGCACCCGCGGCGGCGCGCGGTCGCGCTGGCCTCCCAAGGTCGGGATGCTCGGCTTGGTGGCCTTCGACCCCAACGGGTCGAAGGCGCCCGCCGCACCCGCGGCGGCGCGCGGTCGCGCTGGCCTCCCAAGGTCGGGATGCTCGGCTTGGTGGCCTTCGACCCAAACGGGTCGAAGGCGCCCGCCGCGGCGGCGCGCGGTCGCGCTGGCCGACTGCCGTCGGGATGTCCGTGCTGGATCAGAGCGCGGTGAAGGCGACGGCGCCGGCCGATTCCAGGCTCATGTCGAAGGTGACCTCGCCGGCGTGGTCGCCGCGATATTCGAGCGCGGTGATCTGGAACGGACCTTCGAGGGTGCCGAAGGCCGGCACCACCACCTGGAAGGTCTCCATCACCCCGTCGAAGAACACCTGCCGCAGCCGCAGGTCCGAGGCCTCGTCGCGGAACACGCCGGAGCCCGAGATCGCGGCGCGGCGCACGCCGGCGCCGGCGAGCAATTCGCGCCAGCGCCCGACGGAATCGGCGTTGGTGACGTCCACGGCCTCGGCGTTGAAGGCGACCTGGCGCGCGCGCAGGCCCGCCACGGCGACGAAGCCGCCGGCGCCGTTGCCGGCGCGGATCAGCAGGTCCTTGCCCTTCTGAGCGGTCATGGTGGGTTCCTTTCGGTGACGGCCTGGAGCGTGAGGGTGGCGCGGGCCTCGCCGGTGCGCTCGTCGCGCCGCGCCGCGATGGCCTGGACCCGCAGGGTCACGAGGGCGTGGCCGGTCAGCGCCAGGGCCGGGTCGGCGACCAGCGCCGACATCCGCTCGGCGGCGTCGAGCGCGGTGCGGACCGAGCCCGGCCGGGCGAACACCACGAGGGCGTGGCTGTGCTGGTGGCGGACGGCGCCGTCGACGGAATCGTCGCGGATCTCGGCGTCGCCGAACAGGGCGTAGACCGGCTGCGCGCCGGCCGGCGGCTCGTCGTAGAGGCGGAACGCCCCGCCCATCAGACGGGCGAGCGCCGCGTCGGTAGAGAACCGCGCGATCAGCGCCGCCCGCATGGCGAGGAGCGGGCTCGGCGCTGGCGGCATGACGGAGGGGATGCCGCTCATGCGCTCGCCTCCGGCAGGGCCTCGACGTGGCAGACGAGGTCGCGGCCGCGGTCGTCCGGGTCGAGGATCGCCCGGATGGCGAACCGGCGCGGGCCGGCGGCGAGCCGCATCGCCGCGGTGAGGCCTGCCCGCGCCCTCAGGGTGATGCGGTGGGTCGCGACGCCGTCGTCGCGGCCGCCGCGCAGGCGATCGACGATGCCGACCGGCTCGATCGCCCCCCACAGCACCGGCCCGGCGACGTAGCGCCGGAGGGTGCCGCCGAAGCCGTCCGGCTCGTCGATCGGCAGCTCCAGCACGAGCCGGCGGCGGCGCGCGCCGATCGCCGGCGGAACGGTGGCGGGCATGGCGGGCTCCGGAAAACGCGTGCTTGGAAGCGGGAGGCGGATGCGGCGGCGCGGGTCACAGCCGCAGCCGGCGGAAGGGCGCGGCGCAGGCCGCGAGGTCGCCGCCATCCGGGGCGGCGTCGTCGCCGCGGTGCTCGTAACGGGCGGCGGCCCGGCGCAGGACCGCGAGCCTGAGCGGCGGCGGCAGCGGCGGGCCGTCGCCGCCGTATCCGGCAGCGACCTCGACCAGGAGGGCGCGGGCGGCCGCATCGGGAAGGGCGCCGAGCTGCAGCCCGGGCGCCTCGATCCGGTCGGCGCCGAGGGCGACGAGGCCGGGGCCGAGTGCGACGAAGCCGCCATCCGCGGCGGAGAAGCCCGCGCGCACCAGGTCGACGAGGGGGCTCAGCGGTACCGGCACCCGGCCGTCCGCGGGCAGGCGGTCCAGCACCAGCCGCCAGGTGCCGGGCACCAGGATGCGGCGCGTCTCGGTCTCGAGCTCGGCGCGGGCGGCGGCGATCAGGGCGGCGAGCAGGTCGTCCTCGGCCGCGTCGTCCGGATCGAGGCGGAGGTAGCCGCGCAGCTCGGGCACGGTCACCGGCTCGACGACGGCGCCGGCCACGCGTATCGGCATCATCGCGCATCTCCATGAATCGGGGATCGAGGGGTTGGTGGATCGAGGGGTCTCGATGGTGTTCCGAGCAGGCGTTCCGCGCCCGGCCGCGATCGGCCTGGCGTGGCTCGCGACCGTGGCCCTCGCCGGCGGCCCGGCGGGCGCGGTGGTCGGC
>NZ_VRUT01000029.1:0-38492 GCF_008039465.1 Methylobacterium sp. WL120
GGGCAAGACGGGGGCGGGCGCCTTCACCGGGTCGGCGAGGCGCGTCGGCAGGGTGTCGAGGCGCAGGGCCTTGCGCAGGGCCCGCGAGCCGGCGTCGACGGCGATCGTCAGCGCGGCGGTGGCCGCGATCAGCACCGTGGCGACGTCGAGGCGCAACTCCGAGATCGCGGCGTCGACGTGGAAGCCCAGCGTCGCGACGCCCAGGATGCCGAAGATCGCGCTCTCGCGCAGGATCAGCTCCCAGCGGTAGAGCAGGTAGGCGAGGAACTGCCCGTAGAGCCGCGGCACGGTCTCGTAGGCGTAGAGGTTCAGGCCCGTCGGCGCGTCGGCGCGGTAGGGCAGGGCGTCGGCGTGGCGCCCCATCAGGTAGCCGACGATGCCGGCATTGTGGATCGTCAGCGCCAGGATCGCCGGCAGCATCGAGGGGCCGAGGGTCTGCAGCAGCACGTAGGCGAGCATGTATTCCGGCGTCGAGCGCAAGACCACGAGGAGCACCCGCCCCGCGGGCGCACCGAACCGGCCGGAAAAGCGCCGCGACACCAGCGGGAACAGGACGAGGGCGCCGAGCGCGGTGGCGACCAGCGCGATCTGCGCCAGCACCAGCGTCTGCACCGCGCCGGGCAGGATCTGGCCGGTCAGGATCGGCGCGAACCAGGCCCAGAGCCGGGGCAGGGTGGCGGGATCGAGGAGGCTCGCGTTGCGCAAGGGGGCGGGGACGACGTCGTGGGTGAGGAAGCGGACGAGGCTGGCGCCGACGTTGGTGGTGCCGACGGTGGCCGGCAGCGCCAGCGCGCTCGCCGCGATCAGCACCGGCACCGTGTTCGCCCGCACCCAGAGCCGGCGCGAGCCGATCAGCGCGTAGAACACCAGCAGCAGCGCGCCGGCCTCGGCGTAGCGCCCCTGGCGGAAGGCGGATTCGAGGTAGAACCCCATGGTCGGCAGGCCGATGAAGCCGAGCACCAGGGTCGAGCGCATGGCGCATTCGAAGCGGTAGAGGGTGTAGTGCCGGAACGCGCCCGCGACCTCCGGCAGGCGGGCGTAGAGGAAGGCCGAGACGGCGCCGGTGCCCGCGGGCAGCACCCGGAGCGCCGACAGGTCGGCCTCCTCGATGATCTCCGAGTAGACCTTCGCGCAGATGCCGGCATAGGGCAGGGCGATGGCCAGGATGCCGGTGGTGGCCGAAAGCCCGAACACCTGCATCAGCAGCAGGGCCCAGAACAGCTCGTGCACCGCGCGCAGGCCGGCGCAGAGGAGGCGGACCGCGCGGAACCGCGCAAAGGGAATCGCCAGCAGGAAGCCGGCGCCGGCGCCCAACGTCACGCCGAGCACCGCGAAGGCGACCGTGTAGACGACGCTCCAGCCCTCCACCGAGAGCAGGTCGGGCCGCAACAGGCCGGCGAGCAGCCGCCGCAGGTCGGCCCAGGGGTTCAGGCTGGTGACGTGGAGGTCGGCCAGGGACAAGGCGGCGAGCGCGGCCCCCGCGAACCACAGGCTGGTCGCGGCGTAGCCCGGGCGTTGAAGCCCGATCACGCCGCCGCCTGGTAGAACGGGCTCAGCGCCGCCGCGTCGAGGCTGCGGGCGGGCGCGTCGAGGACGATGCGGCCGGCCTCCAGCACCACGATCCGGTCGGTGTGGGCGAGCGCGAGCGCCACGTCGTGGAGGGCCACCACCAGGGTCTCGTGGCCGCGGGCCATCTCGGCGAGCACGGCCGCGCCCTGCATCCGGTCCAGCGCCGAGACCGGCTCGTCGCCGACCAGGATCGGCCGGCCGTTGTAGAGCGCGCGGGCGACCGAGACCCGCTGCTGCTGCCCGCCCGACAGCGCGCCGGCCTTCTCGCGGATCTTCTCGGCCAGGCCGACCCGGGCCAGCACCGCGCGGACTTCGGCGAGGTCGGCGGCGGCCGGGCGCACCAGGGTGCGAAGGTTGTGCAGGGTCGAGCGGCGGTCGAGGCGGCCCATGTAGACGTTGTGGAACACCGACAGGGTCCGCACGAGGGCCGCCGCCTGCGGCACCAGCGCGACCCGCTCCGGGCTCTGCGCCTGAATCAGGCCGATCAGCGTCGACTTGCCCGCCCCCGAGCGCCCCAGCAGCGCGACCCGCTCGCCCGGATAAATCGTCAGGTCGATGCCGGCGAGCACCGGGCGCCCGTCGTAGGCGGCGCCCGCATCCACGAGCCGGATCGCAGGGTCTGCCATCGTGCCGGTCAGTCGAGCAGGCCGGTGGACTGCCCCACCGCGATCAGCGGCGCGTAGGCGGCGTTGTCGACGGGGATGAATTTCGAGCGGCCGAACGGCTCCAGGATCGCCGGATCGGCGATGCCGACGAGCGCCGCCTTCAGCTTCGCGGTGAAGCCGTCGCCGTAGATCGCGTCCACGTCGCCGCGCACCGTCCACTGGTAGTCGGGGAAGGTCGGGCTCTCCCAGATCACCGTGACGGCCTTGGGGTCGACCTTGCCGGCCTTGGCGTCGAGGTCCCAGACCGAATAGTCGACCGCGCCGACCGCGAAGGCCCCCGACTGGACGAGCTGGATCGTCCGGCTGTGGTCGCCCGAGAAGCCCACCGTCGGGAAGACCTGCTCGGGGGTCTTGCCCGGAAAGGCCTGCCGGATGAAGTATTCGGGCATCAGGCGGCCCGAGGTCGAGGCGCGCGAGCCGAAGGTGAAGCTCTTGCCGGCGATGTCCTTCGGGAAGTCCTTCGACGGCTGAAGCCCGGTCTTCACGTTAGCGATCAGGTAGGTCTTGAAGGCGGCGTCCTCCGCGCCTTGCGCGATCGCCTGGGAGCCCGGCACCGCCTTGCGCGCCTGCACGCCGGTGAAGCCGCCGAACCAGGCGAGCTGCACCTGCCCGTTGGTGAAGGCGGTGACGGCGGCCGGATAGTTCTTCACCGGGATGTACGTCACCGGTACGCCGAGCTTGGCTTCGAGGTAGCGCGCGACCTTGCCGAAGCGCTCGACCAGGCGGCTCTCGTCCTGGTCCGGGATGCCGGTGAACACGAAGGCGGGCTTGGCGGCTTGCGCCGAGGCCGTCCCCGCCGCGGGCAGGGCGGCGAGCACCGCCAGGATCAGCGTCCGAAATCCGTCGCGCATGCTTCGTCCCCGCTCCCCGTCGACCGCCTCGGCCCTGGGCCGCCATCCGCATCGGTGACCGGCCCTCATCGGTGTCCTGCCCTCATCGGTATCCTGCCCTAGAGCATTTTCGAGCGCGGTGGATACCGGCTCGCGTGCAGAAAAAGCGGCCACGCAGGCGGTTAGGGCATGGGCCGGTCACGCCGTGGATGCGGTGGCGGCGCCGCACCGGTCGTCCTCCGCCGTGCCGACCCGCCCGGCCCGACGCCTGGCCCCGCAGGGTCGAAGGCCACGCCTTCGACCGCGGCGGGAGACACGGGCGGGAGACACGGGCGGGAGACACGGACGGCAGGCACGGGCGGCAGGATGGTACGATCAACGGGAACCCGGCCCTCCGAACGCCGTTCGAGCAGGGCAACGAACGATCACGGACGAAAAAATCACCATGAAGAAGATCCTCCTCGGCGCGACCCTGGCCATCGGCCTGCTCGCCGGCACGAACATGCCGAGCCAGGCGGCCCCCGGCGACGGCCTCTCCCGCAACGCCGCGGCGACCGGCAACAGCACCTTCGCCGGCCAGCATCGGATGGCCCGCCGCGGCAGCATGATGGCGCGCCCGCACATGATGCGCCGTCACCGTCATCACCGCCGCCATCGCTGACCAGATCGCCGCCGCCGGATTCGATGACGGCTCCGGCGGCGTCATACCAAATCCGGTCGATCTCTTCGGGATGGCGGATTTGGGCTTCGCTCATGCGCCGCGCGGGCTTGCCTGATACGGCCTCCGCTTCGATCGAGCGGAGGCCGTATCAGGCGGCGGCCGCCTCATCGAGCAGCCATTCGATCCGCCCCCGGCTCGTCACCCGGCCCGCCGGCAGGTCCTCGCGGGCGGCGAGCCGCCGGAGCGCCTCGCGCTTGCCCGCGCCGCCCACCAGGAACAGGATCAGGGCGGAGGAGGCGATCGCCTTGAAGGTCAGCGTCACCCGCGGCACGAACGGCGCCAGGCCGGCCTCCGGCACGGGCGCCACGAGGGCGTCCGTCACGGACAGGGCGGGCTTGCCGGGAAACAACGAGGCGGTGTGGCCGTCCTCGCCGAGGCCGAGCAGGACGCAGTCGAACAGCGGACGGGCGGGGTCGAGCCGGTCGGCGCCATAGAACGCGAGGAGCGTGCGGGAGTAGGCTTCGGCCGCCGCCTCCGGCCCGAGGTCGGTCGGGATGAAGTGCAGGTGCGCGGCCGGCAAAGCCGTGCCGTGGCCGAAGGCCTCGCGCACCATGCGGACGTTGCTGTCGGCATGGTCCCACGGCACGGCGCGGTCGTCGCCGAAGAACCAGTGGACCCGGTCCCAGGGCACGCGGCCGACATGGTCCGGCCCGGCGAGCAGGGCGTAGAGGCGCTTGGGCGTCGATCCGCCGGACAGCGCGATCGCGATCCGCTCGGATCGCGAGGCCTCGCAGACCGCGATCAGGCGCTCGGCCGCCTCGCGGGCCACCGCGTCGGCATCGGGAAGGACCACGGCGTCGGGCGGCAGCGCGCCCATCATGACTTTTTGGGCTCCTGGTGGCCGCCGAACCCCTTGCGCATCGCCGACAGCATCTTGTCGGCGTAGGAGGCGTCCTCGCGCGAGCGGAACCGGCGGTAGAGCGCGTTCGAGAGCACGGTGGCCGGCACGGATTCCTCGATCGCCGCGTTGATCGTCCAGCGGCCCTCGCCGGAATCCTCGACGTAGCCGGAATAGTCCTCCAGCTTCTCGTCGGTCGCCAGCGCGCTCGCCGTGAGGTCGAGGAGCCAGGACGAGACCACGCTGCCGCGGCGCCAGACCTCGGCGATGTCGCCGAGGTTGAGGTCGAACCGGCGCTCGGGGGGCAGCGCCTCGCTGTCGGCGTGCTTGAGGATGTCGAAGCCCTCAGCATAGGCCTGCATCAGGCCGTACTCGATGCCGTTGTGGATCATCTTGACGAAGTGGCCCGCCCCGCTCGGGCCGGCATGGATGTAGCCCTGCTCGGCGCGGGGGTCGCGGCCGTCGCGCCCCGGCGTCTTCGGGATGTCGCCGATCCCCGGCGCGAGCGTCGCGAAGACCGGGTCGAGGCGATCGACGGCCGCCTTGTCGCCGCCGATCATCATGCAGTAGCCGCGCTCCAGCCCCCAGACGCCGCCGGAGGTGCCGACGTCGACGTAGTGGATGTTCCGGTCCTTGAGCTCGCCTGCGCGGCGCACGTCGTCGCCGTAGAACGAGTTGCCGCCGTCGATGATCACGTCGTCGGCCTGCATCAGGCCGGACAGCGCCTTCACCGTGGCTTCCGTGATCGCGCCCGCCGGCAGCATCACCCAGGCGGCCCGCGGGACGTCGAGCTTGGAGACGAAGTCCTCCAGGCTGTCGGCGCCGACCGCGCCGGCCTCGACCAGCGCCTTCACCGCCTCCGGGTTCTGGTCGAAGACCACCGCCGTGTGCCCGTCGCGCAGGAGGCGCCGGACGATGTTGCCGCCCATCCGGCCGAGGCCGATCATCCCGAGCTGCATGTTTGGCACTCCTCTGAGGCTCTGTGAGGCTCTGTCGGTGGCGGCCCGCCGCACCCGGCTGCGCCCGCGAGGGGCCCCGGGCGCGGCGATCCGTCGTGAGGCTTAGCCCGCCGCGGCGGTCAGGGCCGCGGCGATCCGCTTCAGGCCGGCCGGGACGTCGCCGCCCTTGATGTGGACCCGCAGCGCCCGGCGTCCGCGCTCGGCGAGGACCGACAGGTCGCCGCGCGCCTGCGCCGCGACCACGGTGCCGAAGCCGAGCTTGCGCCCCGGGATCGCGAGGTCCTCGGCGGGGTCGGCGGTGATCTGCACGAACACGCCGGTGTCGGGGCCGCCCTTGTAGGCCTGGCCCGTCGAGTGGAGGAAGCGTGGCCCGAATTCCAGGCAGGTCGCCACGTGCCGCGCGTCGCGGATCGCCAAGCGGGCCTGCTGCAGGACGGCGTGGTTCGCCTCGTTCCGCGGCACGTAGGCGAGGAGCGCCAGGTAGTCGCCGGCCTTGAGCCGGGCGACCTGCGCCTTCAGCCCGGCCTCCAGCCCGTCGGCCGCCTCCGGCAGCGCGCCGGAATTGGCCGGGTCGGCGTAGAGGGCGATGGTCTCGTCCTCGAACACCGGCGTCTCGGGCGGCAGCGCTCCGCTCGCCTCGGCGGCCTCGAACAGCTTCTTCGTCTCGATCTTGCTCGCCTCGACGTCGGGCTGGTCGAACGGGTTGATGCCGAGCAGCGCGCCGGCCACCGCGGTCGCCATCTCGAAGCGGAAGAACTCCTGCGGAAGCTGCTCCACCGTGTCGAGGGTGATGCGCACCACCGGATGGCCCTCGCGCTCCAGGCCGCGCAGGGTCTCGTCCTGGCGCTCGTCGGCATGGCCGTCGAGGCGCAGGTAGACGAAGAGGCGGTCGTGGCCGTAGGCGGCCGGCACGTCGACCGGCTCGCCGTCGATCGGGATCAGGCCCTTGCCCTGCTTGCCGGTCGACTCCGCGATCAGCTGCTCGGCCCAACCGCCGAAGCTGGCGATCCCCGGGGAGGCGACGATCGTCACCTTGTCGCGACCCGCCAGACCAGCGGTGCCCATCGCGGCGCCCAGCAGCACGCCGGGGTTCTCGGTCGGCGGCACCGCCGGGCCGCAGGAGCGGACCATGATCCGCGCCCGCTCCAGGAAGTCCGTCACGTCGATGCCGACGCAGGCCGCCGGCACCAGCCCGAAGGCCGAGAGCACGGAGTAGCGCCCGCCGATCTGCGGCACGCCGTAGAAGATCTGCCGGAAGCCGTCGGCCTTGGCCGCCTTCTCCATCGCCGAGCCGGGATCGGTGACTGCGAGGAAGTGCTCGCCCGCCCGCTCGCCGACGACCGCCTTCATCCGCGCCAGGAAGTAGTCGCGAAACACGTTCGGCTCCAAGGTCGAGCCGGACTTCGAGGCGACGACGAACAGCGTGCGCGGCAGGTCGAGGGTGGCCTCGAGCGCGCGGACCTCGTCGGGATTGGTGGAATCGAGGATCGAGAGCTTCGGGAAGCCGTCGCGGTTGCCGTAGGTCAGGCCGAGCACTTCGGGGCCGAGGCTCGACCCGCCCATGCCGAGCACGACGACGTCGGCGAAGCCCTGCCCCTGAACCCAGGCCGAGAGCGCGGCGTAATCCTGCGCCTTCTCCAGCTCGTCCTCGACGATGCGGAGCCAGCCGAGCCACCGATCCTCGTCGGCGCCCGACCAGACCGTGGTGTCGTGCGCCCACAGGCGGCGGATCGCACCGCTCGCGCGCCAGGCCTCGACCGCCTTGCCGGTCTCGGCGGCCAGCGCGTCGCCGAGCTTCAGGCTCTGGACGTTCAGGCGATGGCCGAGCAGCGCCACGCGCTTGCCGGCGACCGCGCCGAGCAGCTTGTCGGCGGCGTCGACGAAGAGCTGCACGCCCTCCTCGACCAGCTGCTTGGCCATCGCGTCGATGTCGATGCCGGCCTCAGCCAGGCGCGCCATCACGGCTTCCGCCCCGGCCACGTCCTCCTCGATCGCGTTGCGCACCGCGCCATGGTCGCGGAACGCGTCCATCGTGGCCGGCGGCATGGTGTTGACGGTGTTCGGGCCGATCAGCTCCTCGACGTAGAGCACGTCGCGGTAGGCCTTGTTCTTGGTGCCCGTGGAGGCCCAGAGCAGCCGCTGCGCCTTGGCGCCCTTCTCGGCCAGCGCCGTCCACTTGCTGTCCGCGAACACCGCCTTGTAGCGCTGGTAGGCGAGCTTGGCGTTGGCGATCGCGACCTTGCCCTTGAGGGCTTCGAGGGCGGCCTTCCGCTCGGGGTCGGCTTCCGCCGCGGCCTTCTCGTCGAGCAGCTTGTCGGCCAGCACGTCGATGCGGCTGATGAAGAAGCTCGCCACGCTCGCGATCCGCGAGACGTCGCCGCCGTTCCTCGCGCGCTCCGCGAGGCCGTCGACGAAGGCGCGGGCGACCTTCTCGTACTCGCCCTGCGAGAACAGCAGGGTGACGTTGATCGAGATGCCTTCCGCCGTGAGCTGGCGGATCGCCGGGATGCCCTCCGGGGTCGCGGGCACCTTCACCATCAGGTTGTCGCGCGCCACGGCCTTGTGGAGCCTGCGAGCCTCCTCCAGCGTGTCCTCGGTCTGCAGGGCGAGGTAGGGCGAGACCTCGAGGCTGACGTAGCCGTCTGCGCCGTCGGACGCCTCGTAGACCGGGCGCAGCACGTCGGCCGCCGCCTGGATGTCGGCGATGGCCAAGCCCTCGTAGAGGTCGATGACGCGGCTGTCGCCCTGCTCCATCACGCTCTTGAGGCTGGCATCGTACTCGTCGGAATGGCCGATGGCCTTCTCGAAGATCGAGGGGTTGGAGGTCACGCCGCGCAGGCCGTCGTTCTCGACCAGCGCCTTGAGCTCGCCCTTGGCGACGAAGCCGCGGGCGACGAAGTCGAGCCAGACCGCCTGATCCTGTTCGGCGTGCAGGGCCTTGAGCGCGTTCATGTCGATGCCTCGCAAAGTCGTCGGTCTCGGTTCGTCGTGTCGTCGACCCCCCGCTCGGGAGATCAACCCGCGGACCCAGGCCTTGGCTCCGGCGTGGAGCGCAGGCCTGGGTCGCGATGCCCAGGACTCGTGCTTGTACGCGTGCCTGTCTCAGTGCTTGTCTCAGTGCTTGGCGTTGTGATCGTTCTTGTGCTTCGCGATCTGGTCTCGCGCCGCCAGCAGCACCTTCTCCGGCGTGAACCCGAACTTGGCCTGCAGGTCCTTGATCGGCGCCGAGGAGCCGAAGGTGTGCATCCCGATGATCGTGCCGGCCGAGCCCGCATAGCGGTCCCAGCCGATCACCGAGCCCTGCTCGACGGCGACGCGGGCCAGCACGGCCGGCGGCAGCACGCTCTCGCGATAGGCCTCGTCCTGGCGCTCGAACAGGTCCCAGGACGGCATCGAGACGACGCGCGCCGCCACGCCCTCGGCCTTCAGGCTCTCGTAGGCCTGGAGGCAGAGCTGCACCTCGGAGCCGGAGCCGATCAGGATCACCTCCGGCGTCGCGTCGCCGCCCGCGAGCACGTAGCCGCCCTTGGCGACGCCCGACGCGCTGGCGAAGGTCGTGCGGTCGATGGTCGGCAGCGGCTGGCGCGAGAGGGCGAGCACCGCCGGCTGGTTCCGCAGCGAGAAGATCACGCGGTAGGCTTCCGCGACCTCGTTGGCGTCGGCGGGGCGCAGGGTCACGAGGCCGGGGATGCAGCGCAGGCTCAGGAGCTGCTCCACCGGCTGGTGGGTCGGCCCGTCCTCGCCGACGCCGATGGAGTCGTGCGTGAAGATGTGGAAGACCGGCAACTCCATCAAAGAAGCCAGCCGCACCGCCGGGCGCATGTAGTCGACGAAGACCAGGAAAGTCGCGCCGTAGGCCCTGAGGCCCGAGAGCCCGAGCCCGTTCACGATCGAGCCCATGGCGTGCTCGCGCACGCCGAAGTGGATGTTGCGGCCGCCCGGCTCGAACGGGGTGAGCGAGCCCGCCCCCTCGAAGGTGAGGTTCGACTTGTTCGAGGGCGCCAGATCCGCTGAGCCGCCGAGCATGAACGGCACGTGCTGGGCGATGGCGTTCAACACCTTTCCGGAGGATTCGCGGGTCGCGAGCCCCTTGGCGTCGGGCTCGAACACCGGGATGTCCCGGTCCCAGCCCTCGGGCAGGCGGCCCTCGAAGAAGGCGTCGAGGGTCTCGGCGTGCTCGGGGTCGGCGTCCTTGGCGGCCGTCAGGAAGCCCTGCCACTGGTCGTAGAGCTCGGCGCCGCGCTTGCCGATGTTGTCGGAAAAGTTCTGCTGCACGCCGTCGGGCACCAGGAACTGCGCGTCCTCCGGCCAGCCGTAGGCGCGCTTGGCGCCCTTGGCCTCGTCCTCGCCGAGCGCGTCCGAGTGGGCCTTCGACGTGTTCTGCTTCTTCGGCGCGCCGAAGCCGATGATCGAGTTGACGATGATGATCGTCGGCCGGTCGCTCGACTGCAGGAAGGTCTCGATCGCACCCGAGATCGAATGCACGTCGTTGGCGTCGGCGACGCGCAGCACCTGCCAGCCGTAGGCGAGGAACCGGGTCGCGACCTCTTCGCCGAAGGCCAGTTCGGTGTGGCCCTCGATGGTGATGGTGTTGTTGTCGTAGATCCAGCACAGGTTCGACAGGCGCAGGTGCCCGGCGATCGAGGCGGCCTCGGAGGCGACGCCCTCCATCAGGTCGCCGTCCGAGCAGATCGCGTAGACGTTGTAGTCGAACAGCGGCAGCTCGGGCCGGTTCAGGTGCTCACCGAGGTAGCGGCCGCCCATCGCCATGCCGACGGAGTTCGCCACGCCCTGGCCGAGGGGCCCTGTGGTGGTCTCGACGCCGGTGGTGAAGTGGTATTCCGGGTGGCCCGGCGTGCGGCTGTCGAGCTGGCGGAAATTCTTGATGTCCTCGAGCGTCACGGCCGGCGCGTTGCCGCCGTCCTTTTCCGCCACGCCTGCAAGGTGCAGCAGCCCGTAGAGTAGCATCGAGGCGTGGCCGCAGGACAGAACGAAGCGGTCGCGGTTGGGCCAGTGCGGATGCGCCGGGTCGTAACGGAGATACCGGTTCCACAGGGTGTAGGCCACCGGCGCCAGCGCCATCGGCGCGCCGGCGTGTCCCGAATTGGCCTTCTGCACCGCATCGATCGCCAACGTGCGGATGGTGTCGATCGAGAGCTTGTCGATCTCGGAAAGCGCCGTCTTGGGCGCGGTGTCAGCTCCGCTCATGGTCTCGTCTTTCCCGTTGTCGTCACTGCGGCGCGAGACCGTTCGCGACCGTATGCGGTTCGTGCACACGCAAATCGCGGCCGGCGGGCGCGTTCGAATCGTCCGAGCCGCCCCGCTCCTTCGCAGGCCCTTCGGCCCGGCTGTAATTGAGGATGGTGTTCACGAGCGCAACATGCGTGAACGCCTGCGGGAAGTTGCCGACCAGCCGCCGGGCCTTCCCGTCATACTCCTCGGAGACGAGGCCGAGGTCGTTGCAGATGCCGATCAGGCGCTCGATCAGGGCGCGGGCCTCCGCGCGGCGGCCGAGGCCGATCAGGTTGTCCGCGTACCAGAAGGTGCAGGGCAGGAATGCGCCCTCGTTGCCGGGCAGGCCGTCCGTGGTCTGGCCCCGCGTGTCGTAGCGCAGGATGAAGCCGTCGCGCATCAGGTCTCGGCCGATCGCCTCGACGGTGCCGACCACGCGCGGGTCGTCCTGGGGCAGGAAGCCCATATGGGCGATCAGCAGCAGACTCGCGTCGAGCTTCTTCGAGCCGTAATATTGCACGAAGCTGTTCAACTCCGGATCGAAGCCCTTCTCGCAGACCTCCGCATGGATCTGGTCGCGGATCGCCTTCCAGCGCGCGACCGGCGCGTCAGGGGCGTCGGCTTGTCCCGTATGGCTGCGGATCGCGCGGTCGAAGGCGACCCAGGCCATGACCTTCGAGTGGACGAAGTGCTTGCGCCCGCCGCGCACCTCCCAGATGCCCTCGTCCGGCTCGCTCCAGACCTTCTCCAGGTGGGCGATGATGGCGAGGCCCACGCGCCAGCCGTCCTTGTCTGTCGGCATGCCGCGCATCCGCGCCTGGTAGAGCGCGTCGAACAATTCGCCGTAGACGTCGAGCTGGAACTGCGAGACCGCGGCGTTGCCGACCCGGACCGGCTTCGAGCCCTCGTAACCGGGCAGCCAGTCGAGCTCGATCTCGGGCAGCAGCCGCTCGCCGGCGATGCCGTAGAGGATGTGCGCCTGCTCCGGGTTGCCGGCCACCGCGCGCTGCAGCCAGTCGCGCCAGGCGCGGGCCTCGTCGAGGAAGCCGCCATCCATCAGCGCGAGGAGAGTGAAGGTCGAGTCGCGCAGCCAGCAGAAGCGATAGTCCCAGTTGCGCACGCCGCCAAGGTCCTCCGGCAGCGACGTCGTCGGCGCGGCCACGATCCCGCCCGTCGGCATGTAGATCAGCGCCTTCAGCGTCAGCAGCGAGCGCTTCAGCATCGCGTCCCAGGGCGTGCCGCTGGCGCAGCGGTCGGACCAGTCCCGCCAGAACCGGTCGGTGGCGGCGAGCACCTTGCGCGGCTCGATCGGCGCCGGGTCGTCCTCGTGGCTCGCGCCGTAGCTCAAGGTGAAGGCGACCGCCTCGCCGGCATGCACCGTGAACTCGGAGATCGTGGTCTGCCCATGCCCACGCAGAGGCGCCTTGGTACGCAGGACCGCCTTGTGCGGCCCCGAGATCGCGCGGAGGTCGCCAAGCTCGTTGTGCGAGACCCAGGGGACCGCCGAGCCGTAATCGAAGCGCATCGCGAGATCCATGCGCATCGCCACGCGGCCGTGCAGGCCCTCGACCAGGCGGATCAGGTGCGACCCGTCGCCGACGGGCATGTAGTCGACGACACGCACCTCGCCCTCGCGGGTCTTGTGGTGGGTCTCCAGTACGAGGCTGCCCTCGCGGTAGGCCCAGCGGGTCTCGACGTGGGCGGCCTGCGGCGCGAGGCGCCAGAACCCGTGCTCCTCGGTGCCGAGGAGGGCGGCGAACAGGGCGGAGGCGTCGAAGCGCGGCCAGCACAGCCAGTCGACGCTGCCCTGCCGGCTAATCAGCGCGGCGGTGCGGCCGTCGCCGATCAGCGCGTAGTCCTCGATGCGTGCGGCCATGAAGCGGATCCGTCGCGGCCGGCGACGGGCGCCGTCCGATGCAATGCACCTAGTTCGGCAAAGCGATGCGGTCCAGGGCGCGACGGGCAAAACGGACGCCGCCCAAGACGCTAATCACGGCGCTCGTCACGGTGCGCACGCGGCCGGACGGCCGCAGCGCAGCATGGCGGAAAGCCCTCAGTCCAAACGGTCGACCAGGACCGAAACCGAGCTGCCGAGTGCGGAGGCGCCGGTGCGCAGGTAGGCGGCAGCGTCCCCGACCGCGCGCACGGCCGGGGCGAAGGGCAGGGCGAGGTCCGGCAGCAGGCCGTCGTCGCGCACCTGCGCCTCGGCCTCGACGGGTGAGGGCCGGACGATTTCGGAGAACGGGTCGGGCCGGCGCGGCGGCCCCTCGGCGCAGCGCGGTCCGGAGCAGGCGCGGCGCGGCGTCACGGCCGTCGTCGCGACCCGCGCGACCGGATGCGACGCGGTGCGGATCTCCGGCAGGACGAGGCTCGGCGGGAACTGCGCGAAGGCGATCGCGGCCGGCGGCCGGGGCAGGGCGGCCTCGGCCGGGGCCGCCGCATGGAAGGCGTGGGGCGCGACGGAGGCGGAGGGCGCCGGGACGGCCGGTGCCCGGGCCGGCTCGCGGCACAGGAGCGAGGCCGCCCCGATCACGAGCGCCGTAGCCAGGGTCGGCAGGAAGGGGAGGGAAAGCCGGCCGGAACCGCCGCCGTCCAGGGTCGCGAAGGGGTCTGGCTTCGACATCCGATGCTTCGAACCCCCTAAGACCGTCGCGACGGCATCCCGGATGACCCCAATTTGCGGCGGAAGCTGGACCGTTTCCTTTCCGCTCCGTTGCCCGGAGCGATCCGGCAGGGCGCGAAGGGCGCCCCGCGGAGCGAAAGCCCAAACCCGTGGAGGCAGGCGCCGGCGATCGAGACCGAAGAAAAGAGAGCCGGCACTTTCAAGCGATCGCCCTGGCGATCCGGGGCACGACGCTTGCCTTGCGGGGCAGCCGGCGGCATGCGTCGCCGCGATCCGATTTGTCGCCCAGCACCGGGCCTAGATGTCAGACACTAGCCTCACCGTCGCCGTGATCGATCCGAGCCGGGCGCGTGCCGCGATCCTGGAGGAGGGCCTGCGCGCCGCCGGGATCGGTCGCGTCGTGGTGATGGCAGACACCGCCGACCTGATGGAGCGCGTCGCCGCGCTCGCCCCCGACGTGGTGGTGATCCACCTGGAAAGCCCGAGCCGGGACATCCTGGAGCAGATGTCCGGCGTCGCGCGCCACGTCGAGCGGCCGGTGGCGATGTTCGTGGACCGCTCGGACGCCACGATGATGCAGGCGGCGGTCGACGCGGGAATCTCGGCCTACGTCGTGGACGGCCTGCGCCCCGAGCGGATCAAGCCGATCCTCGACATCGCGATCCTGCGCTTCAACGCGTTCTCGCGCCTGCAGCGGGAGCTCTCGGAGGCGCGCGGCGAGCTCGCCGACCGCAAGCTGATCGAGCGCGCCAAGGGCATCCTCATGAGCATGAAGGGCCTGTCCGAGGACGAGGCCTACAAGCAGCTGCGCAAGAAGGCGATGAACGAGAAGCGGAAGATCGCCGACATCGCGCGGGCGATCGTCACCGCGGCCGACCTGCTCGGATGAGGGCGCCAGTGACTTCGCCGAGGAGGCTTCGCAGATGAGACTTCATCTGGGCTACGTGCCCCTCTGCGACGCAGCCCCCGTGATCGCCGCCCACGAGATGGGCTTCGCCCGCGCCGAGGGACTCGACCTGGAGCTGACCGCCGAGCCGTCCTGGGCGACGCTGCGCGACCGGCTGGCGCTCGGATACCTCGACGCCGCGCACATCCTGGCGCCGCTGGCGTTGGCGAGCGCGCTCGCCCTGTCGGGGCCGCCCTCCGACCTGATCGTGCCGCTGTCGCTCAGCCTGAACGGCAACGCGATCACCCTATCCAACACCCTCTGGGCCACGATGGCGCCGGAGAGCGAGCGCCTCGCCGACGTCGCCGGCGCCTTCGCCCGGATGGCGGGCGCGCGCAGGGAAGCCGGCCGGCCGCTGACGCTGGGCACGGTCCATCCGTTCTCCTCGCACACCTACCAGCTCCGGCTATTCTGCGAGGCCGGCGGACTAGACCCGGCCGCCGTCCGCCTGGTGGCGGTGCCGCCCCAGCACAGCGTCGAAGCCCTGTCGCGCGGGATCGTCGACGGCTTCTGCGCCGGCGCGCCCTGGAACGCGGTGGCGGTCGCGGCCGGACTCGGGCGCATCGCCGCGCTGGGCTGCGAGGTGGCCCCGGACGCGCCCGAGAAGGTGCTCGCCGTCGCGCCGCGGCTCGAGGGCGCGATCCCGCCCCTGGTGCGGGCCGTCGCCCACGCCGGGCGCTGGTGCGCCGACCCGGCCAATCGCACCGAGCTCGCCCACCGCCTCGCGCGGCGGCCCTACCTGAACCTCGACCCCCATCTGATCACCCGCACCTTCGAGGGGACGATCGTCCTCGACGGGCCGGGCCGGGAGCGCGAAGCGCCCGATTACCTGCGCCTCGACGCGGCGGCGCAGGAGCCGCGCGCCGCCCATGTCGGCTGGATCCTGTCGCAGATGCGAGCCGCCGGGCAGATGCCGGCCGATGACCTCCTGCCGGCCGCGGAAGCCGTCTACCGGCCGGACCTCTACGCAGCGGCCGGGCTGTCCCCGGCCTGAGCCCTCCGGACCGCACCGGCACGACGATCGCAACGGAACGTGGACGCCGCGACGCAGTTATGGTTCTGCCATGCCAGGTTGCCGCAAGCTCGACACCGCCTCGTCCAGTCCCGCCTCGCGCGGACGCGTCGATCTTTCGGCCTACGTTCGGCACCGTGGACGCGCGCCGCGGGCGATGAACGACAACCGGCGCGCGAAGGCCGCGCATCCGTGGCGCTGGGTCCTGCTGATCGGCGCGGTTCCCGTCGTCGGCCTGATGGCCGCTCTCGCGACCCTCATCTAGCCTCCGCCGCGGGCCTCGACCCCGCCAAAGCGCATCGCGACCGCCCCCCCTAAGCCGGAGCCGTCGCGTTCGCACATGCCTGCCTGATCAGCGCTCAATAGCCTGATCTTTGTGCAGCGCACGCGTGTGATCGAAAGGCCCGCGAAGGTGCCGTTCGCGTTCCCGGCGACAGCGGGCGAACCGCATCCTCACGAATTGGCACGGAACCTGCTGAGGCCGCCTAACCCGTCAACGACGACGGGCAGCACCGTCAGCGAGGCCGCTGAACCGATGTCTCCTCGCGGGCAGATACGCTCGCCCGAGGTCGATCGGCGGCGGCTTTTTTCGTGGCGGACGTGCCCGCGCAGTTTTTCGAGGACGAGACCCTTCCACCGATGCTCACAGCGCAGACGGATCAGGTTCCAGCGGCGGAGATTCCGCGCGAGAGGCTCGTCGTGGTCGGCAACGGCATGGCCTCGTTGCGCTTCCTCGAACGGCTGACCGAAGGGTCGCCCGGCCGCTACGACGTCACCGTCGTCGGCGCCGAGCCGGTGGCCGCCTACAACCGTGTGCTGCTGTCCTCCCTGCTCGGCGGCGAAGTGGACGAGGCGGCTTGCGCCTTCCGCGGGCTTGACTGGTACGAGAGCCACGGCATCCGCCTGATCACCGGCGCCCCCGCGACGCAAGTCGACCGCGAGAACGCGCTGGTCGTCGTCGGCGAGACCCACGTGCTGCCCTTCGACAAGCTGGTGCTGGCGGTGGGCTCCGTGCCGATCCGCCTGCCCAAGCCCGGGATGGACCTGCCCGGCATCATCACCTTCCGCGACCTCGCGGACGTGTCGGCGATCCGGAAGGCGGCGGTCGAGCACGCCAAGGCCATCGTCATCGGCGGCGGCCTGCTCGGATTGGAGGCCGCGGTCGGGCTGGCGCGGCTCGGCGTCGACACCACCCTGCTCCACGTCATGGACCGGCTGATGGAGCGTCAGCTCGATCATTCCGCCGCCACCCTCGTCCGTCGGGCGATGGAGGCGCGGGGCGTCAAGGTGCTGCTCAAGGCCGACACCGACCGCGTCGAGGGCGACGGCCGGGTCGAGCGCCTGATCCTCGCCGACGGCACGGTGCTGCCGGCCGACCTCGTCGTCATGTCGGTCGGCGTGCGCCCGAACCTCGCCCTGGCGCAGGGCGCAGGGCTCGAGACCGGCCGCGGCATCAAGGTCGACGACCGGATGACCACCTCGGACCCGCGGATCTTCGCGCTCGGCGAATGCGCCGAGCACCGCGGCATGGTCTACGGCCTCGTCGAGCCCGCCTACGAGCACGCCGAGACCCTGAGCCGCCACCTTTCCGGGCAGGAGGCGCGGTATTCCGGCACGGCGCTGTCCACGAGCCTCAAGGTCTCTGGGCTGCCGGTGTTCTCCGCAGGCGTCGTCGACACGTCCGAGACCGCCGAGGCGATCGTGATGAGCGATCCGGGCGCCGGCCTCTACCGCAAGCTCCTGATCGAGCGCGACCGCCTGATCGGCGCGGTCTTCGTCGGCGACATCGGCGAGCAGGCCCGATGCAAGACACTGATCCGCACCGGCGAGCCGGTGGGAGACCAGATCGACGACCTGATGTTCGGGCGCCCCGCGACGGCGGCCGACCCCCTCGCCGAGACCTTGGCCGCGTGAGCAAGGATCTTGGCCGCGTGAAGGAGGCGGACCATGGCTGAAGACTTCAACGCCGAGCAGAAGCGCTACCTCGAAGGCTTCGCCTCTGGCGTGGCCGCCGCCCGGCTGACGGGCGGCCTGGCCATCGGGCAGGGCGGTCCGCCGCCCGAGCCGACCGGGCCGGACGCGATCCACATCAAGGCGCAGGACGCCACGGTGAAGGCCGGCGGCAAGCTCTGCGAGCAGGAGAAATGGAAGCGCGCCGAGAACCCGTTCGAGGGCCACAACCGGCTGAAGGTCGAGGCGGCGACGGGCAAGGCGCCGAAGCCCGAGGACAACTTCCGCTGGCGCTATCACGGCCTGTTCTGGGTCGCCCCGAACCAGACCTCGTTCATGGCCCGCCTGCGCATCCCCAACGGCATCCTGCACCACTGGCAGTTTTCAGGTGTCGCCGACCTCGCCGACGCGCATGGCGGCGGCTTCGTCCACGTGACCACGCGGGCCAACCTCCAGGTGCGCCACATCGCGCCCGAGCACGCCCAGCCCTTCCTCGACGGGCTGGTCGACATCGGGCTGACCGCGCGCGGCTCGGGTGCGGATAACATCCGCAACGTCACCGGCTCGCCCACCGCCGGCATCGATCATCAGGAGCTTCTGGACACCCGCCCGCTCGCCAAGTCCTGGAACAACTGGATCATCAACGACCAGTCGCTCTACGGCCTGCCGCGCAAGTTCAACGTCGCCTTCGACGGCGGCGGCATCGTCGCGGTGCTGGAGGAGACCAACGACATCGGCTTCCAGGCAATCGAGGTGCTGGAGGGCGCGAGCGTCACGCCGGGCGTGTGGATGCGCCTCGTGCTCGGCGGCATCTCCGGCCACCGGGATCTGGCCCGCGACACCGGCATCGTGTTGAAGCCCGAGGATTGCAACAAGGTCTCAGACGCGATCATCCGCGTGTTCATCGAGAACGGCGACCGGACGAACCGCAACAAGAGCCGGATGAAGTACGTCCTCGACGCCTGGGGCTTCGACAAGTACCTCGCCGCGGTCGAAGAGAAGCTCGGATACAAGCTCGACCGGGTCGATCCGGCCCACGTCGTGCCGCGGAAAGCCACCGACCGGTTCGCCCATGTCGGCGTCCACGCCCAGGTGCAGCCCGGCCTCAACTGGATCGGCGTGATCCTGCCGGTGGGCAAGATCATGAGCGATCAGGTCCGCGAGCTCGCGCGGATCGCGCAGGAATGCGGCGACGGGCAGATCCGCATGACGGTCTGGCAGAACCTCCTGTTCTCCGGCGTGCCCGACGTCAAGGTCGCCGAGGTCGAGGCGCGGGTGGCGGCGCTCGGCCTCACCACCAAGGCGGCGGGCATCCGCTCGGGCCTCGTCGCCTGCACCGGCTCGAACGGCTGCAAGTTCGCCGCTGCGGACACTAAGGGCGACGCGATGATCATCGCCGGCCACGTCGAGGCGACGCTCCCCGAGCTCGACGTGCCGGTGAACGTCCACATCACCGGCTGCCACCATTCCTGCGCTCAGCACTACATCGGCGACATCGGCCTGATCGGCGCCAAGGTGGTGGTCTCGGAGGAGGGCGACACCGTTCCGGGCTACGACGTCGTGGTCGGCGGCGGGTTCGCCGAGAACCCGAAGATCGGCACCGGGATCTGGACGGCGATTAAGGCCGAAGACGCGCCGTCACGCGTCGAGGCGCTGCTGCGCACCTACCTCGCCCGCCGCACCGGGCCAGAGGAGAGCTTCCAGACCTTCACGGCGCGAACGGGGCCGGAAGCCCTGCGCGACCTTGCCGAAGAACAGCCAGCCCTCAAGGCAGCCGCATGAGCGAGCACGTCTCCCCCCCCCTCGTCCTCGTTCCCGAGAACGCCCCGTTCTCCGCCGACCAGCGCTCGTGGCTTTCGGGCTACTTCGCCGCCCTCCTCGGCCCGGCGGTCGAGGGCGCCACCGCGATCGGCACGGCCGAGATGCCCGGCGGCCCGAAGCTCGCCGACAACGACGACGCGCCCTGGCACGACCCGTCGATGCCGATCGGCGAGCGCATGGAGATGGCCAAGGCCCGGCCCGAGCCGCAGAAGCTCATGGCGGCGATGGCGCAGCAGGATTGCGGCCAGTGCGGCTACAACTGCGCCGACTACGCCAACGCCATCTTCCTCAAGAGCGAAGCGCGTCTGAACCTCTGTCAGCCCGGCGGCAAGGAGACGCTCCGGATGCTGAAGAAGCTCGACGAGGAGTTCGGCACGGGCGACGCGGCCGCCCCGGCTGCGGCCGCAGGCGAGGCGGCGGCGGCGGACAAGCCCGTCGACCTCGGCCCGCTGGGCTATTGCCGCGAGAACCCGGTCGAGGCGATCTTCCTCGGCCGGCGCCGGCTCAACGAGCCAGGCGGCGAGAAGGAGACGTGGCACGTCGAGTTCGACCTTAGGGACACGCCGATCACCTACGAGGCCGGCGACTCGCTCGGCCTCTTCCCCGCCAACGCGCCGGCGCTCGCCGACGCGGTGATCGCCGAGCTCGGCGCCCGCCCCGAGCGGGTGATCGGCGGCAAGACGCTCCGCGACCGGCTGATCGCCGACTACTCGCTCGGCGCCGCCCCCGACGGTCTCTACCAGCTGCTCTCGCTGCTGACCTCGGGCGAAGCCCGCCGCAAGGCCAAGGCGCTCTCGGCCGGCGAGGACCCGGACGGCGACGCCGCCTACCTCGACGTGCTCGGCGCGCTCCACAAGTTCCCCGGCGCGCGCCCCGACGCCGAGGTGTTCCTCGAATCCCTCGACGAGCTGCAGCCGCGGCTCTACTCGATCTCGTCCTCGCCGAAGATGGATGCGGGCAAAGTCTCGCTAACGGTGGACGCGGTGCGCTACAACCACCGCTCGCGCCTCCGGCTCGGCGTCGCCTCGACGCATCTGGGCGAGCGCATGCCCGAGCAGACCCGGGCCAAGATCTACCTGCAGAAGGCACACGGCTTCGCGCTCCCCGCAGACCTTTCCACCGACGTGATCATGTGCGGCCCCGGTACCGGCATCGCCCCGTTCCGAGCCTTCCTGCGCGAGCGCGCGGCGACGCAGGCACCGGGGCGCAACTGGCTGTTCTACGGCCACCAGCGCCAGGCGAGCGACTTCTTCTACAAGGACGAGCTCACCCGGATGCGCGACGACAAGGTGCTCACCCGCCTGTCGCTGGCCTGGTCGCGCGACGGCACCGAGAAGACCTACGTCCAGGACCGCATGCGCGAGACCGGCGCCGACCTGTGGAAGTGGCTGGAGGGCGGCGCCCACTTCTACGTCTGCGGCGACGCCAAGCGCATGGCCAAGGACGTGGAGCGCGCGATCATCGACGTGGCCGCCCAGCACGGCGGCAAGTCGCCCGACGAGGCGGTGGCTTATCTCGGCACCCTGAAGAAGGCCGGTCGCTACCAGGCCGACGTGTACTGAGCGGCGACGGTTCTTCCCTTCCCCCCTCTGCGGGGGAGGAAGACTCCGCAAATGCCCGGCCCGACTCTTGCTGCCCTCCGCCGCGCCGGCCGACGTCAAAACCACCAAGACGTCGAAACCACGAGGACCTTGCCATGACCGTGCACGTGCCGGAGCCCAAGGTCTCGAGCCAGGCTGCAGCGGTTCGGACCACCTGCCCCTATTGCGGGGTCGGCTGCGGCGTGATCGCGACGCCGGACGGGACGGGCGGCGCCGGGATCGCCGGGGACACCGCGCATCCGGCCAATTTCGGCCGCCTGTGCTCCAAGGGCTCGGCGCTCGGCGAGACGCTGGGCCTGGAGAACCGCCTGCTGCATCCGCACGTCGACGGCGTGCGGGCGTCTTGGGAATCGGCGCTGGGCACGGTCGCCGGCGCCTTCCGCCGCACGGCCGAGAAGCACGGGCCGGACGCGATCGCCTTCTACCTCTCCGGGCAATTGCTCACCGAGGATTACTACGTCGCCAACAAGCTCGCGAAGGGCTTCATCGGCACGCCGCACGTCGACACCAACTCGCGCCTGTGCATGTCGAGCGCGGTCGCCGCGCACCGCCGCGCCTTCGGCTCCGACACCGTGCCCGGCTGCTACGAGGACCTCGACGAGGCCGACGTGATCGTGCTGGTCGGCTCCAACACCGCCTGGTGCCATCCGATCCTATTCCGCCGGATGGTGGACGCGCGCACGGCGCGCGGCACCAGGCTGATCGTGGTCGACCCGCGCCGGACCGAGACCGCCGAGGAGGCCGACCTGTTCCTCGGCCTCCGGCCCGGCACCGACAGCGCCCTGTTCTCGGGGCTGCTGGTGCATCTCGACCGGGTCGGCGCCTGCGACGCCCGCTTCGTGGCCGACCACACCTCCGGCTACGACGGCGCGCTCGAGCGGGCGCGCGCCATCGCGCCGACGCCGGCCGCCACCGCCGCGGCGACCGGCCTGTCGGAGGCGGACGTGTCCGCCTTCTTCGACCTGTTCGCCGGCACGAATCGCGTCGTCACCGCCTTCTCGCAAGGGGCCAACCAGTCGGCACAGGGCACCGACAAGGGCAACGCCATCATCAACTGCCACCTCGCCACCGGCCGCATCGGGCAGCCGGGGGCGGGGCCGTTCTCGCTCACCGGCCAGCCCAACGCCATGGGCGGGCGCGAGGTCGGGGGCTTGGCCAACATGCTGGCCGCCCACATGCACTTCGCACCCGAGGAGGTCGACAAGGTCCGCCGCTTCTGGAACGCGCCGAACCTCATCACCGGCGAGGGGATGAAGGCGGTGGCTTTGTTCGACGCGATCGCACGCGGCAAGATCAAGGCGCTCTGGGTGATGGGGACCAACCCGCTGGTCTCGATGCCGCAGGCCGACGTGATCAAGGACGCCCTGAAGGGCATCGACCTGCTCGTCGTCTCAGAGGTGATGGCCGATTCCGACACCGCCCGCGCGACGGCCAAGAAGACCGTGCTGTTGCCGGCCCTCGCCTGGGGCGAGAAGGACGGCACCGTCACGAATTCCGAGCGCCGGATCACGCGCCAGCGCCGCTTCCTCAAGGCGCCGGGCGAAGCGCGGCCGGACTGGGCGGTGCTCGCCGACGTCGGGCGCCGCCTCGGCCACGGCGCCGCCTTTGGCTTCACCTCGGCGGCGGCGGTGTTCCGCCAGCATGCTGCGCTGTCGGCCTTCGAGAACAACGGCACCCGCGACTTCGACATCGGCGCACTCGCCGACATCGGCGACGCCGCCTACGAGACGAACCTGCCGGTGCAGTGGCCCCTGACGAAGCGCGGCGGCACGAAGGCGCGGCTGTTTTCGGACGGACGCTTCTTCACCTTCGACAAGCGCGCCCGCTTTGTCGCGGTGCAGGCGCCGGCGCTGGCCCAGGCCACGAGCGAAACGATGCCGTTCGTGCTGAACACCGGGCGCGTGCGCGACCACTGGCACACGATGACGCGGACAGGGAAGAGCCAGCGGCTCTCGGCCCACCGCCCGGTGCCCTTCGTCCAGGTCCACCCCCGCGACGCCACCGCCGCGAATCTCGCCGAGGGCGGCCTCGCTCGGGTCTCGACCGCGCACGGCGCGGCCGAGCTGGAGGTGATCGTCACCGAGGCGGTGGCGCCCGGCACCCTGTTCATGCCGATGCACTGGAACGATTCGAACGCCTCGATGGCCCGCGTCGGGGCGCTGGTCCGGGGCGTGCCCGATCCGCTTTCGGGCCAGCCTGAGCTGAAGGCAACGCCGGCGGCGATCGCGGCGGCCTCTTACCGTTCGCGGGGCTTTCTGCTCAGCCGCGACCCGGTGACGACGCCGGCCGGGTGGTGGTGGGCGCGGGCGGCGATCGGCGGCGGCTCGGGCCTGCAATTCGCCACGCGGGAGGGATCGCGGGAGGCCATGCTGCTGATGCGCGGCCTGTTCCAGGGGCTGGAGCTCGCCGAATACGCCGACCACGCCCGCGGCCGCTACCGCTGCGCGGTCTACGACGGCAAGCGCCTCGTCGCCTGCCTCGCGCTCGGTCCCGAGGCGGGCCGGCCCGACTGGGAGGCGGCCAAGGCCCTGTTCGCGGAGGCGGTGCCCGGCGCGGCCGAGCGCCGCGCCCTGCTCTCGGGCCGCGCCGCCACCGCCGGCGCGGGACCGGTGGTCTGCGCCTGCCACGGGGTCGGGCTCGACGTCATCACGGCGGCCATCACGGGCGGCGCGGGCTCCGTCGAGGCGGTGGGCGCGGCCTGCAAGGCCGGCACGAATTGCGGCTCGTGCATCCCTGAGATCCGCAAGCTGCTGCCCGAGGCGCTTGCGCGCGACGCCGCGTAGCATCAGGTTCGTCCGTGACCCAGACGAGATCCAAGCCGACCCTCATGAGCACGCCCCGCCAGCCGCGCGAGACCCGCGCCGGCCTCGAACCCCTCGCCGTCCTCCCGGTCTTCGTGCCGCTGCAGGGCAAGCGCGCGGTGCTGGCCGGCTCGAACGGCGGCGCGCCCTGGAAGGTGAAGCTGCTCGCCGCCGCCGGCGCCCACGTCGACGTCTACGCGGCGGAGCCGAGCGAAGAGATGCGAAGCGTGCCGGGCGAGGTCGTCGCCGGCAGCGTGACCCTACACGAGCGCGCCTGGGCGCCGGACGACTTGTGGGGCTCGGCCTTCTGCATCGGCGCGATGGAGGACGAGGCCGAGTGCGTTGCCTTCGTCGCCGCCGCGCGCGGCACCGGCGCCATCGTCAACGCCGTCGACCGGCCGCATCTCTGCGACGTGAAGTTCGGCGCCATCGTCAACCGGTCGCCCTTGGTGGTCGGCATCTCGACGGAAGGCGCGGTGCCGGTCTTCGGGCAGACCGTGCGGGCGCGCATCGAAGCGATGCTGCCGCGCGGGTTTTCGCGCTGGGTCGCTGCGGCGCGGGACTGGCGCGAGGGTGTCATCGCGCGCTTCCACGGCTTTGCCGAGCGCCGCGGCTTCTGGGAACGGTTCTCGGATCTGGCCTTCGCCGAGCCGGACCGGGCGCCGACGGACGCGGACCTCGAACGGCTGCTCGCGCAGACCGAATCCGCGCCCAAGGGCGGGGCGGTGACGCTCGTCGGCGCCGGGCCGGGCGACGCCGAGCTGCTGACGTTGAAGGCGCTGCGTTCCTTACGCAACGCCGACGTGATCCTCTACGATGACCTCGTCGCCCCCGAGATCCTGGATTACGCCCGCCGCGAGGCGCGCACGATGCTGGTGGGCAAGACCGGCCATGGGCCGTCCTGCCGCCAGGACGACATCAACGCGCTGATGGTCTCGCTCGCCAAGTCCGGCAAGCAGGTGGTGCGCCTCAAGTCCGGCGACCCGCTGATCTTCGGCCGCGCCGGCGAGGAGATCGAGGCCTGCCGGCAGGCCGGCATCCCCGTCGCCGTGGTGCCGGGGATCAGCGCGGCGCAGGGTGCGGCGGCCTCCCTCGGCGTCTCGCTCACCCACCGCGACGCGGCGCGCCGCCTGCAATACGTCACCGGGCACGACCGCCGCGGCGCGCTGCCAGACGACCTGAACTGGGGGGCGCTGGCCGACCCCTCGGTCACCACCGTGGTCTACATGCCCAAGCGCACCCTGCGGGTGCTGCTGGAGCGCGCAGTCGCCGAAGGCCTCGCGCCCGCGACGCCGGCGCTCCTGACCTTCAACGCCACCCGCCCCGATCAGCAGGTTGTGACGGGCACGGCCTTCGACCTTGCCGACCGCGCGGACGCGGCAGGCCTGGACGGTCCGGCGATCCTGATGGTCGGCGAAGCCCTGCGTCATACCAAGGCCTCGACGGCCCGCGACGACGTGGCCTTGCCGACGCCGTTCGAGGCGGCGGGCTCCGTCGCGTCCTGACCGCGCCGGTCGAGGCGGCGCACGGTCGGCGATCAGTTGGCGCGCCGGCGTCCGGGCGGACGACCGGGGCGACGGACACCGAGGCCTGAGGCAAAGCGCCGGGGCCTTTCAAGTGCCCCGACCTTGCCACCCGCTCCCGCCCATGCTGTTCCAGCGGCCTTCGCGAGAAGGTCACCTCCATGCGCCGCGCCCTCCTGCCCATCATCGCCTTCGTGCTCGGCTTCGTCGGGCTCACGGCCGCGGCCGTGTTCACGCTGATGCCGGAACGGACGGAGGTAGCGGCTTCAAGCGTCGGCGGGCCGTTCACGCTAGTGGATCAGGACGGGAAGGCGGTCACCGAGGCCGACTTCGCCGGCGCGACGCACCTCGTGTTCTTCGGCTTCACTCACTGCCCCGACATCTGCCCGACGACCCTGCAGCAGATCTCGGACGTGCTGGCGGCGCTCGGGCCGAAGGCCAAGGCAATGAAGGTCGCCTTCATCACCGTCGACCCGGAGCGGGACACGCCGGCGAGCCTCAAGGCCTACCTGTCGAGCTTCGATCCGCGGATCACCGGGCTCACCGGCAGCCCGGCCCAGGTGGCGGCGGCTGTGAAGGCTTATCGCGCCTACAGCCGCAAGGTGCCCGGCAGGGACGGCGACTACACGATGGAGCACACCGCCCTGGTCTACGTGATGGACGGCAAGAACCGCTTCCTCGGCGCGCTCAACCTGATGCGCCCGGCCGACGAGACGGCGGCGGAACTGGCCAAGCGGATCTGATCGGCCGCCCCCAGCGGCCCGGCCTCACGCCGCCGGGCGTCGCGGACGCAGCACGCCGCTGCGCGAGGTGCGTGACAGCCCGTGCTCCGTCTTGTTCCACTGCGAGGGCGCGCGGACGAACTCGATCACCGCGAGCCACGCGGCGACGCTCACCAGGGCGAAGTAGAACGGCATCACCGGCAAGAACCACAGGAGGTCCCACCAGCCCCGGCGGATGCATCCGAGCGCCGGCGGCAGGATCAGGGCCGTGATGCCCGACAGGAACAGGGTGATCGCGACGCCGATGGGGAGGTTGCGCCAAAACTCGGTTGCGACCGGAATCTCGAAGAGCAGGAAGTCGGCGCACGCCCAGACGAGGAAGACCGGGCAGACCAGCGCGGAGGCGACCGCGCCGGGAATCAGCGTCGCGGCGCAGAGCGTGTCGAGGCGCCCGAGGCGCCGATAGGTTTCGATGGGGTTGCGGCCGTGGGTGACGGTGGTCTGCAGGAACCCCTTCATCCAGCGGACGCGCTGGTGCAGCCAGGCCCGCAGCACGATCGGTGCCTCCTCAATCGTCGCGCTCGGCAGGTCGCCGACGTGGTAGCCGGCGCAGGCCAGCCGCATCCCGAGGTCGGCGTCCTCGGTGACGTTGCGCGCGTCCCAGCCGTGCAGCTCGCGCAGCACCGCGGTGCGGATGTGCATCGAGGTTCCCCCGAGCGGCATCGGCAGGTGCCAGTGCGCCAGCGCCGGGTTCAGCACGTCGAACAGGCCGGCATATTCCAGGGCGAAGCACCGGGCGATCCAGGAATCCTCCGGGTTGTCGATCACCAGGCGGCCCTGCAGGCAGGCGGTGCTGGCGGGCGCCCGCGCAAAGATCTCGGCGGCGAGGCGCAGCTGGCCCGGATCGGGCACGTCCTCGGCGTCGTAGACCACGAGCAGCTCGCCGCGGGCGAGAGGCAGGGCGACGTTGAGCGCCCGCGGCTTCGTCCGCGGCCGGCCGTCGGGAACCGCGATCACCTCGAAGCGGGCGGGCAGCGGGATCCGCGCGAGGGCGGCGATAGTGCCGGCATCGTCCGCCTCGACGACGAACTTCAGGTCGAGCTTGGCCAACGGGTAGTCGAACCGGGCCAGCGCCGAGACGAGGCGCGGCACCACGCGGGCCTCGCGATAGAGCGCCACGAGGACGGTGTACGTCGGCAGGTCGCGGTCGTTCAAGGGCGCGACGACTGGTGGCGGCACGGTCGGGGAGGGGATGAACAGGGCTCCGACGCGGAAGATCGCCATCGCCAGGAACAGCGTCTGCGCCGCCACGACCAGGATCAGTGCGAGGATCGGCGGCAAAGCCTCGAAAGCCAGGGTGCCGGCGCAGGCGATCAGGGCGGCGAGCGCCAGACCCGGCCCGAGCGGCCGGGTGCCGAAGGCCCAACCCGGCGCCTTCGCTTCCAGGTCGTCGGCGGCGTACTCGGCGATGGCTTTCGGCATCGCCGCGAACAGGGCCGCGCGCAGGCGCGTCGGGCTCGTCACCGCAGGCATCCGCCCGCGCGGACTGCGCCCGGCGAGCAGTTCGGCGATCTGCCGCCCGCGCGGCGCCAGCACCGCCGGGGCGCCCGCCCCCAGCACCAGCGGCGCCATGCCGAGCGACAGGCTGTCGGGGAAGCGCGCGCCCATGCCGAGCGGGATCGGCCCGTCGAGGTACTCGGCCTCGAGGGCTTGGGCGAGGGCCCGGTAATACGGTTCCTCGTCCATCAGCCCGGCGCGCAGAAGGGCGGTCGCCGCGTCGGTCCCGCTCGCCTCGGCCAAATCCGCGGCGCGACGCAGCAGCTCTGGATCGACGCCCGCGTCCGCCAGGAACGCGATCTCCGGCGGCAAAGCCGGTGGGCCGGGGGAGGGGCCGAGGAAGCGGAGGAACGACACGGGGCGCCGGCTGCCGTCGGCTCCGGGACGTGCTAAGGCGAGGACGTGAGCCGGCCCCCCTCCCCATCGCGCCGTCGGCGCTCCGCGATCATAGGCGCGCGCGCTCAGGGTGCAAGGACGATGTCCTTTTCAAAGACTATTCTCTTAGCGCTCTTCGCCTGCGCCGCCGCGATGCCGCGGGCCGGCGCCCAGCCCGTTGCCGCCCCGCAAGCGCCCGCGGCGGTGACGGTGCCCAACTTCTGGAACCCGCGCAGCCGCGGCGAGCGGGTCGAGGCGCCGCAGACCGGCCGGGCCGTGCGCTTCCTGACCGACGACGAGTTCCCGCCGCTGCACTTCGCCGGCCCCGACGGGAACCCGACCGGCTTCGTGGTGGAGCTGGCCCGCGCGGTCTGCGAGAAGCTGGCGATCACCTGCACCGTGCAGGCCCGGCGCTTCGACACCCTCCTCGACGGCCTGACCGAGAAGCAGGGCGACGTCGTCGCCGCCGCGATCCCGCTGACGCCGACGCTGCGGGCGACGTTCGCCGCGACGCGGCCCTATTTCCGGTGGCCGGCGCGCTTCGCCGCCCGCGTCGACCGCGGCCTGCCGGTTCCCTCGGCGGGCGCGCTGGCGGGCAAGTCGGTGGCGGTGGTCGGCGGCAGCGCCCACGCCGCCTACCTCCAGGCGTTCTTTCCCAAGGCCGAGGCGAAGCCGTTTTCCGACCTCGCCTCCGCCGAGGGCGCGGTGAAGCGCGGCGAGGCCGACTACGTCTTCGCCGACGGGCTCGGCCTCGCCCTCTGGGTCGGCGGCCTGGAGGCGGGCAATTGCTGCGCCCTGACCGGCGGCGACTACCTGGAGAACCGCTACTTCGGCGAAGGCATCGGGCTGATCACCCGACAGGAGGACGCGGCCCTGTCGCGGGCGCTGGACGACGCGCTCCAGCGGGTGTGGGACGACGGGAAGTACACCGAGCTGTACCTGCGGTTCTTCCCCGTGAGCCCGTTCTGATTCAGGGCCATCGCTCGAAAGCGCCGGCCCTGTGTTCCTGACGCCTCGATCGCCGGCGCCCGCCTCCGCGGGTTTGGGCTTGGGCTTTCGCTCCGCAGTGCGCTCTTCGCGCCCTGCGTTCTGGTCCTTTTCGGATTTCGCATCGCGGTAAACCGCACGAGAGCATTTTCAGTGATCTTTGCATCACCGAAAATATTCTCACTTGTTGCAGGATTGCATTTTCTTCACGCGAGCCGGCATCCCCCTCGCTCGAAAATGCTCTAGGGTGCCGCACCCGCAAAAACCCCATGTCACACGCGAAGCGTCTCGAAGCCCATGTCCGCGCCTCTCCACCTCGACCCCGACCTGATCGAGGCCGCAGCCCACGCCGCCGCCTGGCCGTTCGAGGAGGCGCGCAAGCTCGTGGCGCGGCTGGAGCGCCGGCCCAAGCACGAGGTGCTGTTCGAGACCGGCTACGGCCCGTCGGGCCTGCCGCATATCGGCACCTTCGGCGAGGTGGCGCGGACCTCGATGGTCCGCCACGCCTTCAGGGTCCTGACGAAGGACGCCGTGCCGACCCGGCTGATCGCGTTCTCCGACGACATGGACGGCCTGCGCAAGGTGCCCGACAACGTGCCCGAGCGCGCGATGCTGGCCGGCCACCTCAACCAGCCGCTGACCCGGGTGCCCGATCCGTTCGGGACGCATGACAGCTTCGGCGCGCACAACAACGCGGAGCTGCGCCGCTTCCTCGACGCCTTCGGCTTCGACTACGAGTTCCGCTCGGCCACCGCGTGCTACCGCTCCGGTGCGTTCGACGAGGCCCTGATGCGGGTCGCGGAGCGCTACGACGCGGTGATGGCGATCATGCTGCCGTCGCTGCGCGCCGAGCGCTCGGCCTCGTACTCGCCGTTCCTGCCGCTTCACCCGGTGACGGGGGAAGTGATGCAGGTGGTGATCGACGCGGTGCATGCCGACAAGGGGACGCTCGCCTGGCGCGACCCGAAGACGGGCGAGGCCTACGAGACGCCGATCACCGGCGGCCACGCCAAGCTGCAATGGAAGCCCGACTGGGCGATGCGCTGGGTGGCGCTCGGCATCGACTACGAGATGGCGGGCAAGGACCTGATCGACTCGGTGAAGCTCTCCGGGCAGATCGCCCGGGCGCTCGACGGCGAGCCGCCGGAAGGCTTCAACTACGAGCTGTTCCTCGACGAGAAGGGCCAGAAGATCTCGAAGTCGAAGGGCAACGGGCTCACGATCGACGACTGGCTCGCCTACGGCACGCCCGAGAGCCTGAGCCTGTTCATGTACAACAAGCCGCGCGAGGCCAAGCGGCTGTTCTTCGACGTGATCCCGCGGCACGTCGACGAGGTCCTGAACTTCTCCGAGCGCTACGCCGGGCAGGACGCCAAGCTGCGCCTGGGCAACCCGGTCTGGCACATCCATGCCGGAAACCCGCCCGCGCCGGAGCGGATCGGGGAGGGCGCGGAAGGCGGGGCCAAGGGCGGCGTGAGCTTCGCGATGCTGCTCAACCTCGTGGCGGTGGCCAACGCCGAGGAGCCGGGGGTGCTCTGGGGCTTCATCCGCCGCTATGCCGCCGACGTCGGACCCGACACCCATCCCGGCCTCGACCGGCTCGTCGGCCATGCGCTGGCGTACTTTCGCGATTTCGTGCGCCCGGCCAAGAGCTACCGCGCGCCGAGCCCGGAGGAGCGCGCAGCCCTCGAGGACCTCTCCGCGTCGCTCGCCGAGCACGACGGCTCGACCGATCCGGAAGGCCTCCAGGCGGTGGTCTACGAGGTCGGCCGGCGGCATTTCCCGGACCTATCGGGCAAGGGCAAGAGCCCGGACGGGCGGCCCGGCGTGTCGCAGGCGTGGTTCACCACGATCTACAACGTGCTGTTCGGCGAGGCCCGCGGCCCGCGCTTCGGCTCGTTCGTGGCGCTCTACGGCGTGGCCGAGACCCGCGCGCTGATCGCCAAGGCGCTGTCGGGCGACCTGCTCGCCGAGCACGCGGCGTTCAAGGCGGACCGGGCGGCGAAATCCGCCTGAGGAAGACGGCCCTTCGCTGCGGCCGGACGCAGGGTGCCCGCAGCGCTCACGCGTTCGGCACCGCCACCTTCTGGCGCAACCCCGCGATCACCGCGCGCAGGATGTCGGCGCCCGCCTCGGCGCCGGCCTGGGGACCCATGTCGCCGCGCACCGCGTAGATGCGCTCGTGGACGAAGGCGAGCTTGGCGATCACCGCGGGCGTCAGGCGGAACGGGTAGAGGTCCGGCTGGCCCATGCTGCGCGAGAGCGAGTTCACCGCGTAGGTGAGGGGCAGCCACGCCGCGATCAGCTTGTCGAGGTCGGGGGTGCGATAGGGGTCGAAGTCGATCACCACCGGCTCGCTCGGCCCCCGGCGCAGCTGCGGCCGCAGCTGCAGCGCGAAGGTGGATGCGGTCTCCACCGTGTCGACGATGTGCAGGTAGTGCGCCCAGGTCTCGGCGAAGTCCTCCCACGGGTGGCTGGTGGCGTAGGCCGAGACGTAGGATTCCTCCCAATCGCTCGGGGCGCCGTGGGCGTAGTGGGTCTGCAGGGCGCCGACGTAGTTCAGGCTCTCGTCGCCGAACAAGTTGCGGAACGTCCACAGGTGCGGGCTGTTCTGGACGAGCAGGTACCAGAAGTAATGCCCGATCTCGTGACGGAAGTGCCCGAGCAGGGTGCGGTAATGCTCGCCGAAGCGGATCCGGCGCCGCTCGCGCTCGACGTCGTCGGCCTCGGCGATGTTCATGCTGATCAGGCCGTTGAGGTGGCCCGTCAGCACCGGCGGCCCGATCAGGAAGCTCTCGGACGGGTCGACGAGGAAGTCGAAGGCGAGCCCGTCGGTGTAGGCGGCCCGCGTCGCCAGCGGCAGGTCGAGGCGCAGCAGCGAGTAGAACAGCCGGTGCTTGGCCGCCTCCACCTGGCGCCAGCGGGTCAGGTTCCAGGCGAGCGTCAGGTCGGGCACCACGCGGTTGTGGCGACAGGTGACGCAGAACGTCTCGGGCGCGTCGTCTGGGACGAGCCAGTTGCAGGCGGCGTGCCGGGCGTTGGCGCAGAACCGGTAGCGCGGCCCGGGGCGTGCGTAGGCGTGGAAGGTCTGCGCCGCGCCCGAGCCCGGATGGGCCGATTGCCCGGACGGCTCCAGCGCCGAGATCTCGTGCACCTCGCAGACGTAGCCGAGGCGCCGCTGGCAGCTGTCGCAGGCCGTGCTCTCGAACGTGAGCGGCTGGTCGCAGGCTTGGCACTGGAAGATTTTCATGGCGGGTCCCGGCGCCCGAGGCGGGCAAGCACCCTGTCGTCGAAGGCGTCGTCGTCAGATGTCGGCGAGCGCAGGCAGGCGGCCCGCCCTCGCCGCATCAAACGGGCTTGCCCGGCAAAGTTCCCCGGGCGGGCGAAGGGGCGTGCGAAGGGGCAGGCGAAGAGGCGGGCGAAGAGGCGGGCGAAGAGGCGGGCGGAGCGGAATTCACGCGGCGCGCCGCAGGGAGCCGGAGGCCGCATGGAAATTGCTTGCCTCCCCCCCTTTGCCGCATAAGGCGAAGACGAGGGCACCGCCGGATTCGGTCCGGCCGCCACCTGCTTCGCCCAGACGAGAGTGCCCGTGTCGATCAAAGCCGCCCTGCACCACGTCACCCACTACACCTACGACCGGCCGATCGCGCTCGGTCCCCAGGTGATCCGCCTGCGGCCGGCGCCGCATGCCCGCACGAAGATCCCCTCCTACACCCTCAAGGTGACCCCGGAGAACCACTTCGTGAACTGGCAGCAGGACCCGAACGGGAACTGGCTCGCCCGGCTGGTCTTCCCGGAGAAGACCAGCGAGCTGAAGATCGAGGTCGACCTCACCGCCGACATGTCGGTGATCAACCCGTTCGACTTCTTCGTCGAGGACTACGCGCAGACCCGCCCCTTCGCCTACGCCCCGGACCTCGTCGCCGAGCTCGCGCCCTACCGCGTCCTCGACGACGCGCAGGGGCCCGAGATCGACGACTTCCTGACGCGCCTGCCGGCCGAGCCGAACACCGTGCTGTTCCTCGTGGCGCTGAACGCGCAGATCAGCCGCGAGGTCGCCTACGGCGTCCGCATGGAGCCGGGCGTCCAGACGCCGGCCGAGACCCTGACACTGAAGAGCGGCTCGTGCCGCGATTCCGGCTGGCTCCTCGTCCAGGTACTGCGCCGGATCGGCTTCGCCGCCCGCTTCGTCTCGGGCTACCTGATCCAGCTCGTGCCCGACACCACCGCCGTCGACGGCCCCGAGGGCACCAAGACCGACTTCACCGACCTGCACGCCTGGGCCGAGGTCTACCTGCCGGGAGCGGGCTGGATCGGCCTCGACGCCACCTCCGGCCTGCTCTGCGGGGAAGGGCACATCCCGCTCGCCGCCACCCCGCACTACCATTCGGCTGCGCCGATCTCGGGGCTGGCCGAGCCGGCCAAGGTCGAGTTCGGCTTCGAGATGACCGTGACCCGGGTCGAGGAGAGCCCGCGGATCACCAAGCCGTTCTCGGACGCGGTCTGGGCCGCCATGGACGCGCTCGGCGACCGGGTCGACGCCGACCTCGTCGCCCAGGACGTGCGCCTGACCATGGGCGGCGAGCCGACCTTCGTCTCGATCGACGACTTCGAGGCGCCCGAGTGGAACATCGCCGCCGTCGGCCCGTCGAAGCGGGGGCTGGCCGACCAGCTGATCCGGCGCCTGCGCGACCGCTTCGCGCCGGGCGGCATGCTGCATTACGGCCAGGGCAAGTGGTATCCGGGCGAGAGCCTGCCGCGCTGGGCCTTCGCGCTCTACTGGCGCCGCGACGGCCGCCCGATCTGGCGCGACGCCGACCTGATCGCGCGGGAGGACGCCCCGAAGTCGGCCGACGCCGACGCCGCGCGCAAGCTGATCGACGCGGTCGCCGGGCATTTCGGCCTGGGCGACTACGTGATGCCGGCCTACGAGGACCCGGCGCACTGGGAGGAGAAGACCGCCGAGCTTCCCGTCAACGTGACGACGCAGGAGGCCAAGAGCGGCTCGGTGGAGTTCGATTCGCGCATCAGCCGCGTCTACGAGCGGGGGCTCGGCAATCCGGCCGGCTTCGTCCTGCCGCTCGCGAGCCTGCCCACCGGCAAGGACGGCGATTCCGACCGGGTCTGGATCTCGGAGGCCTGGGCCTTCCGGCGAGGCCAGGCCTTCCTGGTGCCCGGCGACTCGCCGCTCGGATTCCGCCTGCCGCTCGGCTCGCTCCCGCACGTGCCGCCGGAGCACTACCCCTATTACCAGCCGCAGGACCCGCTGGAGCCGCGCGATACCCTGCCCGAGGGACATCCGGGCGAGGGACATCCGGGCGAGGGGCCGGGCAAGGAGGCAGGGAAGGCGGCCGTCAACGGCGGCGGCATCACCGGCGTCGCAGTGCGCACCGCGCTCGCCGTCGAGCCGCGCGACGGGACGCTGCGGGTGTTCATGCCCCCGACCCAGCGCGCCGACGAGTACCTCGAGCTGATCGGCGTGCTCGAGGCGGCGGCGGACAAGCTCGGGCTGGCGATTCACGTCGAGGGCTACGAGCCGCCCTTCGACCCGCGCCTCAACGTCATCAAGGTCACCCCCGACCCGGGCGTGATCGAGATCAACGTCCACCCGGCGACCTCCTGGCGCGAGGCGGTGGCGATCACCACCGACCTCTACGCCGACGCGCGGCAGACGCGGCTCGGCGCGGAAAAGTTCATGGTGGACGGGCGCCACACCGGGACGGGCGGCGGCAACCACGTGGTGATGGGCGGCGCGACGCCCGACGACTCGCCGTTCCTGCGCCGGCCCGACCTCCTGAAGAGCCTGGTGCTGTACTGGCAGCGCCACCCGGCGCTCTCGTACCTGTTCTCGGGCCTCTACATCGGCCCGACGAGCCAGGCCCCGCGCATGGACGAGGCCCGCCACGACGGCCTCTACGAGCTGGAGATCGCGCTGGCGCAGGTGCCGGGGCCGGACGAGCCCAACATCCCGCGCTGGCTCGTCGACCGGGTGTTCCGCAACATCCTCGTGGACGTCACCGGCAACACCCACCGCTCCGAGATCTGCATCGACAAGCTGTACTCGCCCGACGGGCCGACCGGGCGGCTCGGCCTGCTCGAGTTCCGCGCCTTCGAGATGCCGCCGGACCCGCGCATGAGCCTCGCGCAGCAATTGCTGCTGCGGGCGCTGGTGGCGTGGCTGTGGCGCGAGCCGCAGGTCGGCGGCTGTGTCCGCTGGGGCACGGGCCTACACGATCGCTTCATGCTCCCGCATTTCCTCTGGGCCGACTTCCTCGACGTGCTGGAGGATCTGCGGGCCGCGGGCTACGACTTCGACCCCACGGCCTTCGAGGCGCAGGCCGCGTTCCGCTTCCCCGTCTTCGGCCGGGTCGAGCATGGCGGCGTGAAGCTCGAGCTCCGTCAGGCGCTGGAACCGTGGCACGTGATGGGCGAGGAGGGGACCAGTGCCGGCACCGTCCGCTTCGTCGACAGCTCGGTGGAGCGCCTGCAGGTCAAGGTCGAGGGCTTCGTGCCCGGCCGCCACGTCATCGCCTGCAACGGCCGGCGCCTGCCGATGACCGGCACCGGCACGAACGGCGAAGCGGTGGCGGGCCTGCGGTTCAAGGCGTGGCAACCGGCCTCGTCGCTGCACCCGACGATCCCCGCCCACTCGCCGCTGACCTTCGACATCCTCGACAGCTGGAGCGGGCGCTCGCTCGGCGGCTGCCGCTATCACGTCGCCCATCCGGGCGGGCGCAACTACGAGACCCATCCGGTCAACACCTACGAGGCGGAGGGGCGGCGGCTGGCCCGCTTCCAGGCCCACGGCCACACGCCGGGCAAGGTCGCGATGCCGGCGCCCGAGACCAACCCCGAATTCCCCCACACCCTCGACCTGAGAACGCCGAAACCGACATGAGCTCGACGCTGGGGGCGGCACAGGTCACGGCGGGGTATCAGGCGGCGACCGGGCCGGACGCGGCGGACGAGCCCGATCGGCTCGCCCGCTGGACCGACGGCTATCGGCCCGAGCCCGGACGCCCGGACGAGTACCGCGACGCCGACGGTCGCCCGCGCGGCGCGTGGCCCCGGCTGCTGGAACGGCTCGCGCGGCTCTCCGAGCCCGAGATCATGGCCCGCTTCGTCTCGGCCGAGCGCCACATCCGCGACACCGGCATCTCGTTCCGCATCTACGGCGACCAGCGCGAGCATGCCTGGCCGCTGGGCTCGCTGCCGCTGGTGATCGAGGCGGCCGAGTGGCGGAGCTTGAGCGCCGGGCTGATCCAGCGGGCCGAGCTGATGGAGGCGGTCCTCGCCGACGTCTACGGGCCGGGCCGCCTCGTCGCCGACGGCCTGCTGCCCGCGGCGGTGGTCGCCGGCAGCCCCGAGTTCCTGCGCCCGCTGCAGGGGGTCTCGCCCCCCGGCGGGCGCTGGCTCAAGCTCTACGCCGCCGACATCGGCCGCGGGCCGGACGGGGCGTGGCGGGTGCTGGCCGACCGGACGCAGGCGCCCTCCGGCCTCGGCTACGCCCTGGAGAACCGGATGGTGCTCGGCCGCACCTTCCCGGACGTGCTCGAAAGCCTGCAGGTCGAGCGCTTCCCCGCCTTCTTCCAGGCGTTCCGCGAGGGCCTGGCGTCCGGCGCCGCGCGCTCGGACCCGCGCATCTGCCTGCTGACGTCGGGCCCCTACAGCAGCACCTACGTCGAGCAGGCCGCGCTCGCGCGCTATCTCGGCCTGATGCTCGTCGAGGGCGACGACCTCGTCATGCAGGACGGGTGCCTGCACGTGCGCACCGTCTCCGGCCTGAAGCGGGCCGACGCGGTCTGGCGCCGGATCGACGGCGACTTCCTCGATCCGCTGGAGCTCAACCCGGCCTCGCGGCTCGGCATCCCCGGGGTGATCGAGGCCTTGCGCAACGGCAGCCTGGTGATGGCCAACATGCCGGGCTCCGGCGTGGTCGAGTCGGCGGCCCTCAGCCCCTATCTCGACGGCATCGCCCAGCGCCTCCTCGGCGAGGGCCTGAAGCTGAAGAGCCCGCCGGCCTGGTGGTGCGGCGATCCCGCCGGGCTCGCCCACGTCCGGGACAACCTCGACGCGATGACGCTGCGCCCGGCCGCCACGCCGCAGCGCGGGGCGGGGCGCGACGCGATCCTCGGGCCGCAGGCGCTCGCGGCCGAACGCGAGCGGGTGCTCGCGGCCTTCCGGGACCGGCCGTTCGACTTCGTGGGCCAGGACCTCGGCCCGCTCTCGACCATGCCGGCCTGGGAGCGGACCGACCGGGGCCTGCACCTCGTCCCCCGCCCCTTCGCGCTCCGCGTCTTCGCGGCCCGCACCCCCGACGGCTGGCGGGTGATGCCGGGCGGCTTCTGTCGCGTCTCAGAACGCGAGAACGTCGACCCGATCGAGATGCGCCTCGGCATCCGCTCGGCCGACGTCTGGATCCTCTCCGAGAACCCGGTCGACGTCCGGCATCTCGGGCAGCAGGCCACGCCGCGGGTGCGGCGCATCTCCGGTCACCTGCCCTCGCGGGCGGCCGACAGCCTGTTCTGGTTCGGCCGCTACGTCGAGCGCGCGGAGGCGGTGATCCGCCTGACGCTGGCGCATCTGCGCAGCGTGGGCGACGCCGTCGTCACCGACATCTCGGGCGACACCGAGGCCCCCACCGCCTTGCGCATCCGCGCGCTGCTGGAGGAATGGGGCGCGACCCGGTCCGCTGACATGCCGACCGCGGCTCTGGCGCAGGAGGCCCTGGTCGGGCGCGAGGTCCACGGCTCCGCCCGCGCCCACGTGATCTCGGCGCGCACCAACGCGGCGACCCTGCGCGCCCGGCTCTCGGGCGAGGCGTGGCGGGTGCTCGCCGACCTGATCGACCTGCTCTCCCTCGACGCCGCCCGCGCGTTCACCGAATCGCAGCTGCTCGGGCGGGCCGAGCGGGCGCTGAGCCACATCGCGGCGCTCTCCGGGCTGACGCACGAGAACATGAACCGCGCCGCCGGATGGCACTTCGTCGACCTCGGGCGGCGGATCGAGCGGGCGATCAACACCAGCGCCTTCACCCTGGCCTTCGCCCACGACGAGGCCGGGGCCGACTGCCTCGGCGTGCTGCTGTCGCTCACCGATTCGCAGGTCACCTACGGCGCGCGCTACATGCAGGGCGTGGCCCTCGACCCCGTGCGCGACATGGTGCTCCTCGACCCCTACAACCCGCGCTCGGTCGCCTTCCAGGCGGAGGCGATCGGCCGGCACCTGGCCGAGCTGCCGGCGCTTTCGGCCGACGGCATCCCCGAGCCGCATTGCCGGCTGGCCGCACGGATCGTGGCGGCGCTCCGCAGCGGCGAGGCCGCCGACTTCGACGTCGTCGGGCTGACGCGGATCGAGGACGACCTGGAGCGGCTCGCCGACACCATCGCCGGCCGCTACTTCCCCAACGGACCCCACGCCCTGCGGCCCGAGAAGCTGGCGGGGCTGGCGTGATCTACACGCTGCGCCACGTCACCACCTACACCTACGCGAAGCCCGTGAGCTTCGCGCGCTGCTCGCTGCGCCTGAAGCCCGCCGAGGGCGAGGGCCAGTCGGTGATCGAGAGCGTGGTGACGATCGACCCGAGCCCGGCCACCGCGGTGATCCGGCGCGACACGTTCGGCATCGAGACCGTGGGCATCACCCTGGACGCGCCACACACCCGGTTCCGGGTCGAGGCGCTGTCGAAGGTGCGGGTCGAGCGCGCGCCGCCGCCCGCCCCCGAATCCGGCCGCGGCTGGGAGGCGGCGCGGGCGGCCGC